>JBDTXZ010000504.1:0-3743 GCA_040005935.1 bacterium
GGCCCACTTCAGGCGTGGCTCGGTGCCGTCCATGGAAAGCGTCGTCGGCAGCTGAGCGAAGCTGAGGCGGTGGGTGTGCCTGACGAAGGGTTGTAAAGAACGCGCAAGCGCAAACGATGCACCGCGTGAGTTCGTAGGCAGTAGTCAGGCTTCGAAAGGCGACATGATCATGGTATCCCGCCGCCGTCGATCAGTGAAACCAGCAACGACTTGTATGTCGCGAGCTGCTGCGCATCGAGCCGGCCGAAGAATTCGTCGTCGGCAGATTCGATGGCGACCACGGCCTTTTGCGTCATGTTGTGTCCCTTCGTCGTAAGCCGGACCGTGATCGCCCGGCTGTCCATTGGGGACTGCGCTCGCACAACGAGTCCGTCGTCCTCGAGCTTCCGGATTGCCTTCGACAACGTCATCGGCTCCAGGCGCGCATGTTCCGCGATGAGCGCCTGCGTCGTGGGTTCGCGATTTTCCTCGAACCATCGCAGTGACGCCATGATGGCGTACTGCGTTTGCGTAATGCCGAATCCGTCAAAGACGAGCGCGAGCCTGCGTTGCCAGAGTGCGGTCACCTTCCAAAGCAGGAAGCCCGCGCTGTCGTCCGGTGTTGCGTGCCTGAATGGCGACGCATCAGCCATGAGCGGCCTTCTCGATGAGCTTCTCCGTCTGCTCCGCCATGTCGCGAGCGACACCCTCGGCGACAATCTTGCGCCAGACAAAGGCAAGCGGTCCCTTGATGCTCATCGTCGTGCGAATGTCCATTTCATCACCGCGAACGACGAACTCGTGCGATCCGTACATACGCGCGCCTGGAAAGCGCGTGAGGTCCGTAAAGTGTCGGTTCGGCTCGGCCTTCAGGATCTCGATATTGACCGTTGGCCCGCCTTTTGGTTTGAGCGTAAAGGTGTTGCCTTCCACAAATGCGCCGTCGATCTGCGCCCGTTCGAGACCGGGCTGCCATGTGTGCCAATGGTTCACGTCCGTCCAGACCTGCCAGACCCGTTCGACCTTCAGGCCCTTCACAGTCTTGCTATGCGTTCTCGTCCACATGGGCCACTCCGGTTTGGGATACCCATATAATAAACCGGTTTATGATATCATGCAAGACCCCTGTTTTCCATCGATCAGGATGAGGGCCGTGGTGGCCAAGGGCACATTGAGTGGGCCATCTTCATTGCGAATGAAGAACTCAACAAACATTGAAAGCATCGTCACTCGTCACTCCCTCCAGTGTTGGCACGACTACAGGTGCAGACCCTTCGACTCGCTGCGCTCGGCTCAGGATGACAGCGCTTTCCTCTGCGACCTCTGCTCCTCCGCGTCCCTCTGCGGTAAAAGCAGTCCAGTCCTGGTCGAGAGGCTCTGGTCGAGATGCTCAAGGCCACAACGCCCGCACCGGGGCAATGCGACTGTCGATCAACGCAAACACTGCCGCCGAGTACTGCGTGGCCGTCCAACTGCGCGCGCGCTCGCGACCGCGCTGCACCAATTCATCACACCGATGCGGATTCTCCCGCAACGCGCGAACCGCAGCCGCGTAGTCACGGGGGTCGAGCGGGTCGACGAGAATGCCCGCGTCGCCAATCTGTTCCGTTGCGCCGTCCACCCGCGCAACGATCACCGGACAGCCAAGCGCCATCGCTTCGAGCGGCGACAAATTATCCGGACCAAACAGCGACGGATACAACATCGCCTCGGCATGCTGATACAGCGCGACGAGCCGTTCGCGATCCACAAAACCAAGTGTGTGAACTCGTCGCGCCACGCCAAGCGCCTCAGCCTCTCGCATGACGTGCTTCTGCGTGCCCTTGTCTGTCCCGACGAACACCAAATCCGGGGCATCAGGCATCGAACGCAGTGCGTCGAGCACGCGCACCGCCGTGATGTGATTCTTGTGCGCCAGGAATTGCGCCGGGTAAAACAGGTAACGTGGCGGAAGGTCCACCGGACGACGCAGTCTCGGGCGTGCACCAGCAAAGAGCGCGAACGAAGGAGTAGGGATTGGAATCACGTGCGTGCCACCAGGCGGCTCACCATACGCGTCGCGAATCTCACGCGCGCCCGCCGCCGCGCCCACGATGATCGCTGAGGCGCGTCGAATGAACTCGCTGTGCAACCGCTCGCGCTCGCGCCATTCACCGCCGGCGCTCACCTCGGGAAACCATGGCTGCACGCGATGCTGGAGATCCCAGATCGTCGCGACGTAGGGCAAGTCCACCGGCACGAGCGATCCGCCAAGCATCCATGCGCATTGTGCGCCAGCCTTGCGCAGCGCGTCCGAGAGGTTGGCAGTAGCCTGCGACTTCTTCCTCCGCAACACGATACGCTTTACGCGACTCAATGCTCGGCGTGGCAGCCTCGGCTCACGAAACTGCTTCACCAGCGCGACGCGCGACGCGATATCCGCATCCTTCACCACGGACTTCATGCGCGAGTTGGCCGGATACACGACGAGCCGGTGCGACGATTCGCTCGCGAGCGCCGCGGACAGCACGTCTTCCTCGAAGGTCGCGCCACCGCCCGCCTCCTTCGCCCACTGCGCACCCACCAGCGCCACCGAGAGCGGAATCGTCATGTCACCACGCCCGGCAACGTGTGCCATCGTGCAATCGCGTCATCACGTACCACCTCGAATCCTCCGCAGTGAACACTGGCGTCGCTAGACGATGGCAACGTCGAATCGCGGCGCGTAGGTAGCAGCCGACCAGCCGGACCATCGCTCGTAACCCGCGTTTGGCGCTGGCATCATCTCGAAGCGCACCACAGCATCGAGCGCATCGAGTCGCTCCGTAACCGTCGCAAGCCTCAGCCCCACAGTATAGATGCCGGCTCGCACCCGCACGTCGTGCAACTGCACGACCACGCGACGTACGTCACCCGCGCGAAGGTCGATCCAGCCATCAACGGTATCCGTGGAGATGGCAAGCGCAGGACGCCCGCGTTCATCCATCACTTCGACACCGAGCACTGCGTGAGAGACGGGAGCCGTGGCGGAAATGGTGACGGTGAGTTGCACCGTCGAGCCAGTTTCGATCGCTTCGGTGACGACGCCATGTGCATCGACGCCGCACACCTGAATCGCCGTGCATCGTGCCGCGGACGGCCTCGCCCGTGGCAAGGTTGTAAGATCGACTTCGTCCGTCGTGGTCGCCATCGCGACACCGGCCGTGTAAAGACGCGCAATCTCGCTCGCCGAGGCATCCGCGATCACTCGGCCTCCGCTGAGCAGCAGCGCGCGAGAGCAGAGGCTCGCGACGGCCGCAAGGTTGTGGCTCACGAAAAGCACCGTGCGGCCTTCCTGTTGACGAACCTCGCGGATCTTGCCAAGGCACTTGTCCTGAAATGCTTGATCGCCAACGGCGAGTACTTCGTCGACAAGCAGGATGTCAGCGTCGAGATGCGCGGCGACCGCAAACGCGAGCCGCACCGCCATCCCGCTGGAATAGCGCTTGATCGGCAGATCGAGGAACGCCTCGACGCCGGAGAACTCCACGATGGCGTCGAAACGGGCGCGAATTTCTGCGCGACGCATGCCGATGAACGCCCCGTTGAGAAAAACATTCTCACGCCCAGTGAGCTCAGGATGAAATCCGGTGCCGACTTCGAGCAACGACCCAATGCGGCCGTATACATCCACGCTGCCCGTGCTAGGCGCCGTGACACCCGCGACAATTTTGAGCAGCGTGGATTTGCCAGCACCGTTTCGTCCGACGAGTCCGATGATTTCGCCTTTCGGAACCTCGCACGAG
>JBDTXZ010000505.1:0-3739 GCA_040005935.1 bacterium
GACCGCTTGGCGCTCGCGAAGATCTTCGCGAAATCGATCGTGCCGCTGCCCACATCCACCATGTCGCGCGCCGGCGCCGCCGTGGCGTCCTTGGCGTGCATGAGCGGGAAGCGATGCGGGTGCTGCCTGATGATCGCCAGCGGGTCACCGCCGGCCTTGGTCACCCAGTAAATGTCCATTTCGAAATCCACGAGCTTCGGATCGGTCTTCGCGAGCAGCATCTCGAGCACGGTGCCGTTCTCGAACTTTGCGAACTCGAAATCGTGGTTGTGATAGGCGAACTTCAGCCCCGCCTTCTTCGACATCGCCGCGAGTGAATTCAGCTTGTCGGCGAACTGCGCCCACTCCTTTCGGTGCGCCTCGTCCAACCACGGCAATACCGCCCATTCGTGACCGACCGCTTTCGCGTCGTCGAGTGACTTCTTCCACGCGTCGTCCGACGCGGGCAACGGGATGTGCGACGACGGCGACGTCAGGTGATTGGTCTTGAGAATCGCCCGGATCTGTGCCGGTGTTCGCCCGAAATAACCGGCGAACTCGACCTCCTTGTATCCGATGCCCGCTACCTTGGCGAGCGTGCCCTCCAGGTCTTTCTCCATCAAGGTGCGCAGCGTGTAGAGCTGGATCCCGACGCGCGGCAACTTGTGCGCGACGTTTTCGGTCCCGAGCGCCCGCACGATGGGGGCGACGCCGAGCGTAAGCCCGAGCGTGGTCAGGAAATCTCGACGAGTAGTCATGGCGCGAATCTGTGCCCCAGCGGCGCGACCCTGCAAGGGCGGGCGCAACGCCGCACTGTCATCCCGCACGAGCGAACGCTCGTGTCGGGATCCTCGATGCATCGCGTGGCCCGATCACGGCGCCGATGGTAGATCCCGACACTCGCTTCGCTCATGCGGGATGACAATCTCTACTTCGCTCATGCGGGATGACAGTCTCCGCAAGAACGACAATCCGTTGTATCTTGAGCCATGGCCACCACAACACACGAAGCACCGAGCAATGACACCGGCGTGCGCGCGGGCGCAGCGCGGGTGTCCGCCATCGCCGGCTCATTGGTCGGCTCCGAGATTCTCAAGATTGCCGCCGACGTGCGCGCTATCGTCGCAAGCGGCCGCGACGTCTGCAATCTCACCGTTGGTGATTTCAGCCCAACCGAGTTCCGCATTCCCGAGTCGCTCGAGCACGGCATCGTGGAAGCGCTCCGGCGCGGCGAAACGAACTACCCACCGTCGGACGGAACCCTCCCCCTGCGCGAGGCCATCCGCACGCTCTACCAGCGAGAGCTGGGGTTCACTCCAGACCTCGCCTCGGTGATCGTCACTGCGGGTTCGCGCCCAGGCATTTACGCCACGTACCGCGCCTTGCTCGATCCGGGCGACAAGGTCGTCTATCCGACGCCGTCGTGGAACAACAATCACTACGTCCATCTGCTTGACGCCGAGGGCATCCAGGTATCGTGCGACGCGGCGTCGAAGTTTTTGCCAACGCGTGAGTCGCTTACCACAGCAGTGCGCGGCGCGCGACTTTTGGCGCTCTGTTCGCCGCTGAATCCATCGGGCACGACGTTTACCGCCGACGCACTCCGCGCGATCTGTGAGTTGGTGGTCGAGGAGAACGCGCGGCGCGGTGCCGGCGAGCGGCCGCTGTACCTCATGTACGATCAGGTCTACTGGACGCTCACGTTTGGCGACACCGAGCACGTGCACCCAATCGCTGTATGCCCGGAAGTTGCGCCGTACACCGTCTACATCGACGGAATTTCAAAGGCGTTCGCCGCGACGGGTGTTCGCGTCGGGTGGATCGTCGCGCCCGCCGACGTCGCCGGCCCAATGAGCGGCCTACTCGGCCACGTTGGCGCGTGGGCTCCAAAAGCGGAACAGGGCGCAGTGGCATCGCTGCTTGGTGATATCGACGCCATGCGCAGCTATCGCACGCGGATGATCAGCGGCTTGCGCGAGCGTCTCGATGCGCTGCACGATGGACTGGCCGCAATGCGCGACGCAGGCCTGCCCATCGAGGTGCTGGTTCCCGAGGGCGCGATTTATTTGAGTGCGCGTTTTTCGTTGCGGGGCCTGAGCGGGCCAGACGGCCAACGCCTGGAGACAGACGAGCACGTTCGCCAATACCTCTTGAAGGCCGCCGGCGTCGCGATCGTGCCCTTTCAAGCGTTTGGTGTTGCCGAGGACACTGGTTGGTATCGCCTGTCCGTCGGGGCGGTGTCGCCGGAGCAGATCGCGCGCATGCTGCCCAGGCTCGAGCAGGCAATCCGGGCGACGTAGAACTCTGAGGGAATAAAGTCGCGGACGTCTGGGTCCAGCCTTGAGACCTTCAGATTTCCCCTCCGTCCGCGACGCCTCATGTCCCACAGTCACGAACCCGAAACCGAACGCGCGCTTCTCACTGACGACGTAGATCGTCGCGGTTTTCTCTCTTGCATGGCATGGGCAGGCACTGGCCTCCTCTGGACCATCAGCGGTGGCGTCCCCAAGTCCGGCCTTATCGGCGCCCAACAGCCAGCGAAGGACGAGCTGTTCTTCGTCCAGATCAGCGACAGCCACATCGGGTTCAACAAGGCGGCGAACGCCGATGTAACGGCAACAATGCAGGCAGCCATCGCGAAGATCAACGCGCTACCAGTCGCGCCTTCGTTTCTCCTGCATACCGGCGACATCAGCCAGCTGGCCAAGCCATCCGAGTTCGAGACCGCGGATCAAGTGCTTCGCGATTCCCGCACGAAGGACGTGTTCTTCGTTCCCGGTGAGCACGATGTCGGCACGGATAACGGCGCGAGCTATCTCGAGCGATACGGCAAGAGGACACAGCGCTCGGGCAACTCCGGCGGCTGGTACAGCTTCGATCACAGCGGCGTACACTTCATCGGCCTCGTCAACGTGTTCGACCTCAAGGCCGGCGGACTCGGCACACTTGGTGGCGATCAGCTGGAGTGGCTCGAGAAGGACGTCAAGCACCTGACGAGCAGTACGCCCATCGTGGTATTCGCGCACGTGCCACTGTGGTCCGTGTATCCAACGTGGGGATGGGGCACCGAAGACGGTGCGCGTGCGCTCGCCTATCTCAAGAAGTTCGGGTCGGTGACGGTGCTCAACGGTCACATCCATCAGACCATGCAGAAGGTCGAGGGGCACGTCACGTTTCACACGGCGCTCTCCACCGCATTCCCGCAACCGCGTCCGGGTACTGCGCCCGCACCGGGCCCGCTGGTCGTGCCGGCCAACCAGTTGCGCGACGTGCTTGGTATTACGAAGGTTCGATACCTCACGCACGCGAAGCATCTCGCAATCGTCGACGAAAGCCTGTCTGGCGAGTCGCCTGTCGCGGCAATGGCGGCGGGTGAAGAAGCCGCGCGGAAGAGTGCGCCGTCGTCGGGAAGTCCGGCAACGTCAGCGCAGCACGGCGTCGTCACGATCACCAACTTCGCATTCAGCCCCACGGTCATCGAGATTGCGAAGGGTGAGCGCGTCACATGGAGGAACGATGACGACGTCCCTCATCGAATCCAGAGTGCGAAGGCCGCGTTCAATCCGTCGGCGGTGCTCGATACGAAGGCGTCCTTTGCCGTAACATTCGCCAAGCCGGGGCGGTACGAGTATTTCTGCTCACTCCACCCAAAGATGACCGGATCTATCGTTGTCCGATGAGGCCCGCTTCGAGCGTGTGGTGCTGCCACACCTCGATGCCGCCTATACACTCGCGCGTTACCTGACGCGCGACGCCAGCG
>JBDTXZ010000506.1:0-3731 GCA_040005935.1 bacterium
TGCATCGCAAGCAGTTCTGGGTGGACGCCGAGCATCTGGTGTTCGTGCGTAGCCTGGAGCCCGCTCCGCGCGATACGACCAAGACGCAGGATGTCCGCTTCGCCAATTACGAGCGCCACGGCGACGCGTGGGTGGCCCCGCGCGTCGAGGTCCATACGGATGGCAAGTTGGTGCTCCAGGAGGACTACACGAACATTCGCACCGACGTCCCGCTCGACGAGTCGCTGTTCGATCCAGCGAAGTGGAAGACGGCGAAGCACTGGATGACGCCGTGAGTTCTGAACACGGTGTGCGTGAGGTGTAGTGAGCGCCACCCCGTCGTCCTGACTTCGCTGTCGTCCTGAGCGCAGCGAAGGACCTGCACCCACTGTTCAAGATATTCCAATCCCTCCAATCGCCAACTGACATGCGTTGTGCACGAACGTTCGCTGCCGCGCTGATGCTCGCTCCCGCACTCGGCGCAGCACAGCAGGCGCCCGCAACCGGCACCGTCGTCCTCCGCGCCGCGCGACTCATCGACGGCACTGGCGCAGCCGTCGTGCAGAACGGTGTTGTCGTGGTGACCGATGACAAGATCATCGCGGCGGGTAAAGAGGGATCCGTAGTGATCCCAACAGGCGCCCGCGTCATAGACCTCGGCGACGCCACGCTGATGCCCGGCTTCATCGACGCGCACACGCACATCATCGGTCGCTCGCTCTCCGATCCCAAGTCAGACGACGCAAACGTTCGTGACTACGACGCCTACGGCGCGATCGTCGGTGTGGAAAACGCGCGCAAGACGCTCATGGCCGGCTTTACGACCATTCGCGTCCTCGGCGCGCCGAACTTCGACGACATGGCGTTGCGTCAGGCGATCACCAATCACGCCGCGATTGGACCGCGCATGCAGAACGCCGGACATTCGTTCGGCATTACCGGCGGCCATTGCGACGAGAACGGATACAAGCCCGGCCTCATGGATGCGGACTACCGCACCGGTGTGGCCGATGGAGCGGAAGAAGGCCGTAAGGCGGTCCGCTATCAAGTGAAGTACGGCGCCGACGTCATCAAGATCTGCGCGACTGGCGGCGTGCTCTCAGAAGGGGACGCCGTTGGCGCGACCCAATACACGCTCGATGAAATGAAGGCAATCGTCGACGAGGCCAAAAAGCTCGATCGCAAGGTTGCTGCGCACGCGCACGGCACCGAGGGCATCAAGCTCGCGACGCAGGCGGGCGTGGCCAGCATCGAGCACGGTTCGTTTCTCGACGAGGAAGGCGCGAAGCTGATGGCATCGCGCGGGACGTTCCTCGTCCCGACGATCAGCGCGGGCGAGTTTGTGGAGTTGGCGGCGAAGAGCGGTCGCCTCAAGGGGCTGCGTGCGGAAAAGGCATTGGCGTCAGCGGAGGGAATGCGGAAATCCGTCCGGCTCGCCCTGCGCAGCGGCGTTCCCATCGCACTCGGCACCGATGCCGGCGTCGGCGAGCATGGCACCAACGGTCACGAGTTTTCGTTGCTCGTGAGTTGGGGCGGCCTCACGCCCATGCAAGCGATCGTCGCTGGTACTTCCAACGGCGCGAAACTACTCGGCTGGGAGAAAAACATCGGCTCGTTGGCGCCGGGCAAGTGGGCTGATGTCGTCGCCGTGCCAGGCGATCCCACAAAGGACATCACGGTGATGGAGAAGCCGACGTTCGTGATGAAGGGCGGCGTGGTGTACAAGAACGTCACGCCGGGCAAAACGACGGCGATGCGATAGTGCTCGGGCCTCTCTGTTCAACCGGTCATCGCTCCACACCGCCTGAAGGCAGGTAGTTGACAAGACCAACAAACTAGTTGATCTTGGCAACTATCAACGACAGGACGACGGCATGCCCGCTCGAGCCGTTTCGAAATCGACAGTCGACGCCGTTCGCCGCTTCAGCCGCTTTTACACCCGCATCGTCGGCGCACTCGACCAGAGTTATCTCGACAGCCCGTTCACGCTGGCGGAGGGGCGCTTGCTGTTCGAGCTGTCGAATCGTGATGCGCCGACGGCGGCCGCACTCATGCGCGACCTCGACCTCGACGCCGGCTACATGAGTCGACTTGTACAGCGACTCGTGCGTCGCCGGCTGGTAAAGCGCACCCGATCCGCCACTGACAGGCGCGAGAGTCATCTCACCCTCACCGCCACCGGACGTGCGGGGTTCGCGGAGCTCGACGCACGCACCCGGTCCGATGTCGCCGCACTGATCGCACCGCTCGGTGAGGCCGACGAACACGCCCTCATCGCCGCAATGGAGCGGGTCCGCACGCTCCTCGGCGACGAACCGGATCGCGTGCGCGCTGCCGCGCCATCATTCGTGTTGCGGCCGCCACGTGCCGGTGATTTGGGATGGGTGGTCCAGCGTCACGGCGAGCTCTATGCGCGCGAGTATGGGTGGGACGAACGCATGGAGGCGTTGATCGCGAAGATTGTCGCCGCGTTCGTGGAGACCTTCGATAAGCAACGCGAGCGCTGCTGGATCGCCGAGCGGAATGGCCAGAACGTTGGCAGCATTTTCGTGGTGAAGCACGCCGAACGCGAAGGCGTCGCGCAGCTGCGTCTTCTACTCGTCGATCCCTCGGCGCGCGGACTCGGAATCGGCAACACGCTGGTTGATGAGGTGATTCGCTTCGCGCGGCAAGCGGGCTATCACACGCTCACGCTTTGGACGAACGATGTCCTCGTGTCGGCTCGCAAGATCTATATCGCCGCCGGATTCAAGCTCGCTCATGAGGAGAAGCATCACAGCTTTGGGCACGACCTCGTGTCACAGACGTGGGAACTGACGCTGTAGCTGTCATCCTGAGCGAGCGGAGCGAGTCGGACGATCCGCACCTGTTGTTGGGCGTCGTGACAAGTGCAAGGGCGGTATCGACCGGTCGATGCAACACTCTGTCATGGCGCAGGAGCGAGCGCAGCGAGCGAGTGTCGGGATCTACCGCAACACTCTGTCATCCCGCAGGAGCGAGCGCAGCGAGCGAGTGTCGGGATCTACAGGACGATCTCGCGAAGCAGGCCGCGGTCGCACGAATAGCAGATCCCGACATTCGCTCCGCTCATGCGGGATGACATATCACGGTCCTTCGCTGCGCTCAGGACGACACGTGTGTTAACTGGGCGCTCAACTCACTTGGCACGGACGTCGGCGCATCGCATGCATACGCCCTGCACACGTACGCCGTCGGCGCGTCACTCGCGCGACCCTTGAGCAACTCGACACCCTCCGCACTCGCGCCAGCACCGAATGCCATCACGAGCGAGGGCACGTATCGTCCCGCCACAACATGCGCCAAACCGCGGAATCGAAGATCAGTCGTGGCGCCCGTAATCGCGACCTCCATCGCCCCGCGCACCGCCATGTCCGCCGCGCCAAGCGCATGTCCGAACGCAGTCGGATACCTCACCATCGGCTCGACAACCGTCTCCAGCATGTGCGTCGCCGGGGTGGTGTAGCGAGAGTCCGCGAAGAGATCGCCGAGTATGAGCATCAACTCGATCGCGAGCGATGTTCCCGACGGCATCGCGTTGTCAGTAACGTCGCGCGGACGCGTGACGAGTTGCTCGCCATCAACCGCCGTGTCGAAGAACGCCTGCGTCGCGTCGTCCCAGAAACGCTCGAGAATCGCGTTGCCGAGCGTCTTCGCGCGATCCAGCCAGGCACGATCGAAGGTGAGGTTGTACAGCGCAATTGCGCCGAGGCCGAGCGACGCATGATCCTCGA
>JBDTXZ010000507.1:0-3723 GCA_040005935.1 bacterium
CGAGAGCACGCATTGGCTCGTGCCGGACAACTTCCAGGAGACGCCGCAACCCATCGTCGCCACGCGCACGTCGCCGACCAACATCGGACTCCAACTCCTCGCGACGGTCTCGGCAAACGATCTCGGGTTCATCACGGCAGACGAGATGCTCCTCCGTCTCGAGCGCGCTCTCGATTCCGTCGACAAGATGGCGAAGGTGCGCGGACACTTGATGAACTGGTACGATCTGCACGATCTTCGCGTGCTCGATCCACCATACCTCTCAGCGGTCGACTCCGGCAATTTCGCCGGCCATCTCGTCGCGCTCTCCGCGGCGTGCGAAGCGTTGGTGCAGGAAGAACGCGCCGACGGCGTGCGCCTCTCGGAGATTGGTCGCCGAGCGCGGACGCTGGCCATGGAGATGGACTTTACGCTGTTCTACGATGAGCAGCGACGGCTGTTCTCCATCGGGTACGACGCGCGCACCGGCCGGCTCGATCCCGCGACATACGACTTGCTCGCATCGGAAGCTCGGCTGGCAAGCTTCATCGCCGTGGCGAAGGATGACGTCCCCGCAGAGCACTGGTTCCATCTCGGCCGCTCGCTGACGACGACCGAGTCCGGTACAGCGCTGGTGTCGTGGAGCGGCAGCATGTTCGAGTATCTGATGCCATTGCTCGTCATGCCGTCACGCCCATTCTCACTGCTCGACCAGACGCACCAGGCAGCCGTTCGCCGGCACATCGCGTACGGCCATGCGCGCGGCGTGCCCTGGGGTATTTCGGAGTGCGCGTACAACCTGCGCGACCGGCATGAGACGTATCAGTACCGCGCGTTCGGTGTGCCGGATCTCGCGCTCAAACGCGGGTTGGGAAGCGACCTTGTCGTCGCTCCCTATGCGACTGCACTGGCGCTTGCTGTGTCGCCGCACGAGGCCATGCGTAATCTTGTAGCGCTCGAACGCATGGGCGCCGTTGGGCCGTATGGCTTTTATGACGCGATCGATTACACGCGTCCTGATGACGTCTCGGGCCCGGCGATCGTGCGGACGTCGATGGCGCATCATGTCGGCATGACGATCATTGCGTTGCACAATGCACTCGATCTCGAGCGCGGGCAGGGCATCTGGCAGCGCCGGTTTTTCGGTGATCCTGCCGTGCGCGCCGCGGCGCTCCTCCTCGACGAGCGCGTGCCCCGCCGCTATACCACCCGGTCTGCACAGTCCGACGCCGCCACCGATCCGCTCGTTCGCACGCCACGCGCCCGGACCGTCGCGCGTGAGTTCGACACGGCCAACACGCCTGAGCCGCGCGTTGGATTGCTCGGCGCGCCATCGTATTGTGTCCTCCTGACGAACGCCGGTGGTGGCTACAGCCGCAGCGGCGACATGGACGTGTTCCGTTGGCGCGCCGATAGCACGCGTGACGCGACGGGACAGTGGATCTATGTGCAAGACGTGGTGTCCGGCGCGCTATGGTCGGCGGCACACCAACCGGTTCGAGCACCGGCGATCGACTATCGCGTTTCGTTTGCCGCCGACCGCGCCGTGTTTACGCGCACCGATCGCGGCATCGAAACGCGCACTGAAATTGTGGTGGTGCCGCGCGAGCGCACGGAGATTCGTCGCGTCACAGTCACCAACCGGTCGCGGAGCGATCGGGAAATCGAGTTGACGAGTTACGGCGAGGTGGTGCTCACGTCCTCCGGCGCTGATCGCGCCCATCCGGCGTTCCAGAATCTCTTCGTCGAAACCGAGTGGCTAGCCGATCAATGCGCCGTGCTCGCGAGCCGGCGTCCCCGGTCCTCGAACGAAAAGCGTCCATGGTGCGCGCACGTCGTAGCGGTCGGCCCCGAATCCATCGCAAAGGTCACGTGCGAAACGGATCGAGCGCTGTTCATTGGACGCGGACGAACTGTCCAATCGCCGAAAGCACTCGATACACCGGGACCACTCTCGAATAGTGCGGGTGCCGTGCTGGATCCCATTGCCGCACTCAGGGTGCGCGTGCGGTTGGAGCCGGGCCGCTCGGCGACCGTCGCGTTCACGACCATCGCAACGGACACGCGCGACGAAGCGCTTGCGGCGGCTGATCGTCACAACGATCTGGGCGCAGCGGAGCGCGCGATCTCCCTCTCGTGGACGGTCACACAGATCGAGCTTCGCGATCTCAACGTCTCCGCGGACGCGGCCGCGCTGTATCAGGAGCTCGCCGGCGCGCTCATCTATCCTCGCGAAGCGCTTCGCGCGCCGCAGCACGAACGCGCCGCGAACAGGCGTCCGCAATCGGCGCTGTGGGCTCATGGCATTTCGGGCGACTGGCCCATCGTGCTCGCAACCATCCGCGCGGAGCTCGGCCTGCCAAGCGTGCGCCAGTTGTTGGTGGCGCACAACTATTGGCGCACCAAGGGCGTAAAGGCCGACCTCATCATCCTCAATGCGAAGGAGCCGTCGTACATCCAGGAGCTGCAGGATCAGCTCACCGCCATGGTCATCTCGTCGACAGAAGGCGGCATGCTCGAAGTGCCGGCCGGCGTCTACATTCGGCGCAGCGATGTGCTTCCGGCGGACGATGTCGCGCTGCTGCGCGCGATGGCGAGCATACACGTCGTGTGCGATGGCGTCGGGCTCGGTGAGGTTGTCGCAGCGACCGTGCGCGCCGCGAATGAAGTAGCGCCCGCCGTGGTGCCGCCTGTGATGCGAGTGCGCGACGCGATCGTGTTGGCGCCGCTCCCCGCGAGCAATGGGTTCGGGGCGCTCACCGATTCTCAGGACTACCGGATCGAGGTCGATGGCAGTCACGTGCCGCCGGGCCCGTGGGCGAACGTGATCGCCAATCGCAACGCGGGCTTCTGCATTACGGAACGCGGCGGCGGATTCGCGTGGGTGGAGAACAGCTACTTCTATCGCCTTACCCCGTGGTACAACGATCCGGTGAGTGATCCGGCTGGTGAAGCGATCTATTTGCAGGACGCTGAGTCAGGGCATGTGTGGAGTCCTACGCCGGGCCCGTGGCCTGCGAAGGACGACGAAGACGGTCCAGCGCCCTATCGCGTGATTCACGCACCTGGCGTTACGACGTTCGACCATGGGCGAGCTGGCATCACAACGCACTTCTCACTCAGTGTGCCGCGCGAGGATCCTGTAAAGATCTCGCGTCTGCGGCTGCGCAACGAAGGCGCGACGACGCGAAAGATCATTCTCACCAGCTTTGTCGAGTGGGCGCTTGGCGCCGACCGTGAGCAGACGCGTGATCACGTGCACACGCGTCGAGATGGGAAGACGGGCGCCATCTTCGCGCAGAACTACTTCGGGGAGGATTTCGCCAGTCAGGTGGCGTTTTCGTGGATCAGTGAACACGTCACCAGTGCCACCGGCGATCGCACGGCGTTCATCGGGCGCAATGGCGACTTGTCCGCACCGGCGGCCCTCTCATTCGGCCAGCTCCCCGAAAACATTGGCGCCGGCCTCGATCCATGCGCCGCGATGTCGTGCACGATCACCTTGCAACCCGGCGAGACGCGCGACGTGGTGCTGCTGCTCGGTGCCGCGCGCAGCGAGGATGAAGTTCGGGCGATTATCGCGCGGTGTGGCACGACCGAGAACGCACTCGCCGAATCGCAGCGTGCCGTCGATCAGTGGACAACGCGGCTCAGCACCATTCGCGTCGACACACCGTCCACGGAGTTCGACGCACTGGTGAATCGGTGGTCGTTGTATCAGGCGCTCGCGTGCCGCATGTGGGC
>JBDTXZ010000508.1:0-3721 GCA_040005935.1 bacterium
CGAGGGCGACGATGGCGAAACGCGTCGCCAGCGCCCGGATATGGTCGTGCGCCTTCCGGGCGGAAGGGCAGTTATTGTTGACGCGAAAGCGCCACTTACAGCATATCTTGACGCCAGTACAGCGACAGATGAACGCGATCGGATTCGACTCCTGCGTCTCCACTCCGCCCAACTCAGGACCCACGTCGACGCCCTGGCGCGAAAAGCCTATTGGGAGCAACTCGGACCCGGAACCACACCGGAATTCGTCGTCCTCTTCCTTCCCGGCGAAGCATTCTTCTCCTCCGCACTCGAACACGACGCTTCCCTCCTCGATGACAGCGCGGCACGTGGTGTCATCCTCGCCACCCCGACAACATTGATCGCCCTCCTCCGCGCAGTCTCATTCGGCTGGCGCGAAGCCCGCATGGCCGACGGCGCGCGCGAAATCAGCACACTCGGCGCATCCCTCTACGATCGCCTCGCAACCCTCGGTCAACATTTCAGCGAGCTCGGCAATGCGCTTGATAAGGCCGTGCTGAGCTATAATCGCGCAGTCGGCTCGCTCGAGTCCCGGGTGTTTGTTACCGCGCGACAGCTTCGCGCCCTCGGCGTGTCCGCCGACCGAACCGAAATCGAGACGCTCGAACCCGTGAGCCTTCGCGCACGCGGTGTGCAGGCGCCTGAACTTCTCGACACACCAGACAGGGAGGATGCACGGAGATGACCGAGCACACGAATCACCGCTGGGCGGTGGACTCCATCGACGAAGGCATCGCGCGCATCGAGGAAGACGGAGAGCGCATGATCACCATTCCGCGCCATCTCCTTCCCGACGGTGTGACCGCAGGCCAGCTTCTTCGGGTCAGTCGCTCGTCCCCATCCGGCCCGGAATCGCTCGTCCTCACCATCGAGATCGATCGCGCGGGCGCAGCCAAATCGCTGAGGACCTCCAAGGCGACGATGGCTCAGGCAATGGACGAATCGAAGACGCGTGATCCGGGAGGCGACGTCGCCCTCTGACACGGCGTCCACGTGCAGCGTTTCACGCTGCCAATGCGTCAAACTTTCACGCACACGTTGTCTCTCCGCTCTCAACCCCCGACAATGAAGATCCGTCTCCTCCCCATCGCGGCCGCTGCCGCGTTTGCGGGTTGCGCTGGTGGCCAGCCAGAAACGGCACCGTCGCCTACACCGCAACCGAATACCACGGCGACCCGGCCGGCGAACGGCGCTCCACAAGGTGCCCCCGGCACACCGCAGGACACCGCGGGTCGAGCGCTCGGCGGCGCCGGTGGACCGCCAGCTGCGGCACCGCGTCCGTACAACCGCGTCATCACGGGCGAGGCCAAGACGCGTCGCGGTCTCTTTTCGACGCACCGCGTGGGCGATCGGTTGTACTTCGAAATTCCGTCCAGGGAGTTGAACAAGGACCAGCTCATCGTCGGGCGCTATGCGCGCGCGGCGGCGGCCGACCCGACGCTGCCCGGTGGCGGATTTGGCAACTACGGCGGCGATCAGTTCTCCGAGACTGCAGCACGCTGGGAGCGCACGGGCAACCGCATCATCCTGCGCGCGCCCGCCTACGCCATCACGGCGGACACGACGCTCGCCGTGTACAAGGCAGTCATCGCGTCCAACTACGCGCCGATCGTCGCCGTGTTCAACGTCGACGCATACGGCCCGGACAGCGCGGCCGTCATCGACGTGACGCGCCTGTTCACCACCGCAATTCCCGAGTTGACAGCCATTCGCGGCCAGATCGATCCGACGCGTTCGTTCGTCGAGCGGGTTGTGGCATTCCCCGAGAATGTCGAGGTCGAGGCCACGCAAACCGGCACCGTCGTCGCGGCAGGTGCACCGCAGGCGCCCGGTGGCGCACCGCGTCCGGCGACGAGCGTGCTCGCGCACTGGAGCATCATTCGTCTCCCCGAACAGCCGATGATGCCGCGTCGCTTTGACGAGCGCGTCGGCTTCTTCTCCGAGCGCTATGTGGACTTCGGCGCAGACAGCAAAGCCGCGCGTCGTCAGTACATCACGAAGTATCGGCTCGAGTGCGCCGATGCGGCCGACGCGAGCGGTCTGTGCACACCAAAGAAGCCGATCATCTATTACGTCGATCCCAACACGCCGGAGCAGTGGAAACCATGGGTTCGCAAGGCGATCAACGACTGGAAGCCCGCCTTTGAAGCCGCCGGCTTCAAGGACGGCATCGTCGCCATGGACGCGCCGACGAACGATGCCGATTGGTCGCCGGAAGACATTCGCCACACCGTCATCCGTTGGTTGCCAAGCACGACGGAAAACGCGGTCGGCCCGCATGTGAGTGATCCGCGCACGGGTGAGATCCTCAATGGATCGGCGCGCATCTTCCAGAACGTGATGAACTTGAACCGCGACTGGTACTTCACGCAGGCAGCACAGGTCGATGCGCGCGCGCGCACGTTCCCGTTCCCTGATTCGCTCACGGGCCGGCTACTGGAGTTCGTCGTCGCGCACGAGATCGGTCATACGATTGGGTTGCAACACGACCAGATCGGCAGCTCGACGTATCCTGCCGACAGCGTGCGTAGCGCGTCGTGGACGCACAAGATGGGACACAGTCCATCGATCATGGATTACTCGCGCTACAACTACGTGGCGCAGCCGGAGGACAAGCTCGCGCTCGAGGACATCATCCCGCGCGTGGGACCGTACGACAAATGGGCGATTGGCTGGGGTTACCGCCCCATTCCGGGCGCGAAGACACCAGACGCCGAACGTGCGACATTGGAAAAGTGGACGCGCATTCAGGACACGGTGCCCTGGTTCCGTTTCTCCGCGAACAACGATTTCGGTGGCTTCGGAACGCTCAGCGAAGCAGTCGGCGACGCTGATCCTGTAAAGTCCACGGCGCTTGGTTTCAAGAACCTGCAGCGCGTCATCGGGTACGTTGCTGGCGCAGCCACGACCGCAGGTGAGGACAATAGCGATCTCAAGGAAGTGTACGATCGCACCGTGGGACAGTGGGCGCGCGAAGCCAACCATGTAGCGACCGTAGTTGGCGGCGGCACCGTGCAGTACAAGTCGGGGAGCCAGACAGGTCCGGTGTACGTCGCGCTGAGCAAGAGCCGCCAGGTTGAGGCGGTGAAGTTCATCAACGACAACGTCTTCAAGACGCCAACGTGGTTGATCAAGCCCGAGATTGCTGGACGTTTCGAGGCGGGCGGCATGATCAACCGCATCAACAATGCGCAGGCTGGCGTGCTTGGGGGTCTGCTCGACGACGGCCGCATGAATCGCTTGCTCGAGGGCGAAGCGCTCGCTTCGAACAAGACGAGCGTCTACACGCTCTCCGGTTTGCTCGACGATCTTCGTCGGGGCGTGTGGTCGGAAATCTATTCGAGTCAGTCGATCGATGCATTCCGGCGCGAACTGCAGAGCGACTACCTCACGCAGATCGAACGGAAGCTCAATCCACCACCCGAGAATCCGGCACTCGCGGCGCAGCTTCGGCAGTTCGGCATCGTGCGCATTCCGCTCAGCGACGACGCGAAGTCGCAGTTGCGTGGTACGCTGGTGTCGTTGCGGAGCGACCTGCGCGCGCGCGCGTCCGCGGGCGATCGTTCGACCCAGCTTCACGTGGCGGGCGCGATCAAGCGAATCGACGATATTCTCGATCCGAAGAAATAGAACGGACGGATCGGGTCGGGGCCGCACTTTCCAACTGTCGTCCCGATAGCAGAAGGGTTGAGGGGCGGCG
>JBDTXZ010000509.1:0-3715 GCA_040005935.1 bacterium
CGTCCTGAGCGTAGCGAAGGACCTGCACCTGCTGTTGCGCCGCAATGTGCAGGTCCTTCGCTGCGCTCAGGACGACAAGGGGCGGAGCCTGGGTGGTCGCTTTCCATGCCGAACTGCGCCCATCACCGGCGTGTACGTGAGCGACGTGAGGGCGCGCGCGTGCCGCAGCAACAAACCCCCTCGGCTCATGTCGCCTCGGCCCACGAACTCCGCGGGAAAGAGCAGGCGCTCTCCGAACTTCTCGAGCAGCGTATCGACGTATTTGCCCGTCGCAATGCTTCCGAGAAGGACGATGTTCGTGGAGGCGGCCAGCGTTTGGGAAAGGCGATCGACGTCGCGCTCCAGCGGAGCGAGGTATCGAGGATCACCCCCCGCGACGTCGACCGTGGAAAATGTGGCGAGATCGTCGTGCGTGACCTGGTCGAGTGGTGAACACAACCCACGATTGCTCGTGATGACCTTGATTCGCGAATGCTGTTGCGCCGCGTCCGTGTGCGCACAGGCGTATTCGAGCTTTCCGCGAAAGTAGAGTCCACTCAGGAACGAGAAGACTTCGCCCAGTGGCGCTCCTTCTGTGGAGCGGAGCTTTCGCGCGAGGTCGAACGTCGCCGAGGGATTCAGCAGCATTCTGGCACGCGCGCCGTCACTGCGCGCCGGCGATAACAGAAAGACGATGTCGTCCGTCACGGCCTGATCGTCACCTTTATGATGCGATCGAGCTGCGGAAACTTCTCATCGAGATATTTGTTCGACTCTCCGTACAGCCGTTTCGGGTTGCCGAGTGGCGCTTCAGCCGCGGGGAACTCGCCGTAGTAGGCGTAGAGGCTGTCGACAACGGCCATGCCCTGCACCACGCGCCCGATCGGCGCAAAGCGGAGTGTGTCGAGCTCGGGGTTGTCGCGGAGGTTGATGAATGCGTTCGTCGCGCGATCAGTGGGTTTGAACTGCGCAAACGCGATCGTTCCCCGCACATTGTGTTCACGGGCGGGATCTGCCCGTAGTCGACGCTGGCTCCAGGCTTTTGCGATTGCAGGATCACCCGCGATGCCAAACTGTGCGATGAATCCGGAAATCACGCGATAGAACCGGGAGTCATCGTAGTAGCCGGCGCGGGCGAGGTTGTAAAAACGGTCCACGCCAGCGGGCGCCCATTCGCGAATGAGCTCGAGGGTCACTGTGCCGCGGGAGGTCTCGATGTCTGCGGTGACGGTTGCGGGCGCTCGCGTCGCCCAGAAAGTACGCTTGGGGTCCAGCAACACAGCGCGACGCTGTGCGGCGGTAAGGGGCGCGTCGGTAGCAGGCGTGCCCCCGCGAGGTGCTGCCTGCGCGATGCTCCTCTGCGCCACCATGAGAAGAATGCTCGCGAGGAGTGCCGAGATTCGAAATCGATGGACCATCACCGCGCGTATCATGTCAGGGCATCTGTACGATGACGATCTCAAGTTCGTCGATGCCAATGAAGTCGGAGGGATTACAGGTGTACAACGGCAGTTGATTCGCAATTGCGGTTGCCGCGATCATTGCGTCGAAGGAACGCGCGGACGTCTTGCGGCCCGACCTGCGTAGCGATGCAGCAACGCGGCCGAACGCGCGGGCAGCACCTGCGTCGAAAGGAAGTGGCTCGAAGTCCGCCTCCGCTTGCTGCAAGTGAGCTTGTCGCGCTGCCCGTCCCTCTTCGGTTGATGCGATCAGCGGCCCAACGGAAAGCTCTGCCAGCGTGACGCTGGTAATCAGCGGCTCCTCGGGTAGCTGTTCAGGATCTTCGAGCCTCGCAAGGAGAATGACGGTGCTGGTGTCGAGTATGCCCCGTCGATGGCGATGAGTGTCCGCCTTCGTCATATCGACGTGTCGAGCACGCGGTCGAGATCGGCTCTCAGGGCTCCAGCGTCCACCTGTGGCAGAACACGCCATCGCGCCAACAGCGTTGCTGCTGAAACAGTCTTGCCAGGCAGGGGCCGGAGTTCCGCAACGGCCCGACCGTCCACGGTGACCGTCAGCGATTCACCCTTTGTGACTCGCTGGAGAACTCGCCCGCCGTGGTTCCGAAGCTCTCGAACTGTGACAGTGGCCATAGCCGAATGTATCACGGGTGATACAGCTTCACAATCACGGCAGAATGACACCCTTTCGTGCCGAGACCAGTAGGGTCAAACAGAGATTCGGCCGACTCCGTCATCCTTACTTACCAGCATTCCCGGCAGTATCTCTCACACCATGGATCTCTATTTGGTCTCACTGGCAACAGGCGCCGTGGGACTTGGCATTATGGGTATTGGCGGCCTTTCACATGGCGGCCATGCTGGACACAGTCACAGCGGGCACGCCGGCCACGCAGGCCACGGCCATGCTGGCCACGGCAGCCACGCCGGCCACGGCAACGCCGCAAGCCAGGAGCAGGGCGCCGCGTCGATTGCGCAGCATATGCCCGGCGCGGCGGGTGGCTGGCGATGGGGCTCGCTCCTCAACCCGCGTCTTTTCTTCTCGCTCATGGTCGGCTTTGGCGCCGGCGGCATCGCCGCCACGCCACTCGGCGAACCTTGGCAACTCGGCGCCGGACTCGTCGTCGCCGCGGGTTTCGAAGCCTTCGTCGTTGGACCACTCTGGCGCTTTCTCTTTCGCTTCGAGTCGCGGGCCGCAATGACCCTCGAAAGTTCGATCGAAGATGAAGCGCGAGCCGTCACAGGCTTCGATGCCAATGGAAATGGCCTGGTCGCGATCGATGTCGACGGACAGGTCGTACAACTCCTCGCGACGCTCGCACCGGACGAGCGGGCGCGTGGCATACGCATTCGCTCCGGTGACCTCGTGCGCATCGCCGAGGTGGACGCAGCGCGCGGTCGATGCACCGTAACGGCGCCGACGCGTTGATCCCTTCTTCCCTCATTCACTCACATGTCTAACCTGGTAATCGCGGGCGTCGCTCTTATTGCGGTGTTCCTTGTCATTCCCGTTATCGTCGCATCGTTCCTTCGCAACGTGGAAGCGGGCACTATTCGGCTGGTAAGCTGGCTCGCCGGCGGCACCGTGATCTATCGCGGGCCCGGCAAGTCAAAGGAAATTCCGCTCCTCACCACCGGCACGACGATCTCGAGCAAGGTCATCAACGTCGACCTCGACATCACGGACCAAACCGCTGATCTCGACGAAGGCGGCACGCCGCAGCCGATCAAGGTGCGCGTACTCGCCAGCGCCATCGTTTCTGTTGGCGACACGGACGTCCTCATCAAGACAGCGGCGAATCGCTTTTTCGCCAAGCCCGAAGCAGATCAGGTCAACACACTCACTGATCTACTCTCGAGCTCCGCGCGCCGAGCGATCAACTTGCTCACGCACGATCAGCTCTTTTCGGCACGTACGGCTCCGCGGGTTGGTTCGGGGCCATCCGCATCCGTTGCAGTAACGGCCCCCACGCCTCGCGCGCTCACGGTGGCCGAGGGCGGCAGCATGGACACGCTCGAGGACGACGACGATCCGCTCGCCGTGATCATCCGTAAGGCGTGTTCGCGCGAACTTACTGATCTCGGGCTGATCTTCAATTCACTGAACATCAAGGTGGTGCAATCTGAAGTCGCCGACGCTCGACGTCGCATGTCGGCCGCGGAAGCACAGGCGACCGCGGACATCGTGCAGGCGCAGCAGGCACGTCGCGCGAAAGAAGCGACGATTGAAGCGGAGCGCATCATCTCTGATCGCCAGCGCGAGCTCGAACAGACGA
>JBDTXZ010000510.1:0-3714 GCA_040005935.1 bacterium
CGAGGTGCGGAACTCGCACGGCTGCGTCTTACGGGTGGTGAGTCCGACTTTCTGGAGGTGCTCGACGCCCAGCGCACGCGCCTTGACGCACAGGATCGGCTAGCACAGGGCGAGACGGACGCGGCGACGGCGTTCCTTGCGCTTTACAAGGCGCTCGGAGGCGCGTGGTCTGGAGTTGAAAAGACTGGGCGGTAAACGGAGGTGTGAAAACTCGTTTGTCCTGAGTGAAGCGCTCATTGTGTCGTCCTGAGCGTAGCGAAGGACCTGCACTTTTTGCTAAAGGTACAGGTCCTTCGCTGCGCTCAGGACGACAACGCCTCATAACATCGTCAAGACAATCGCCACGGCAGCGGGCAGCGTCTGGACCATCAGGATCTTCTTGCCCACTGTCATCGCGCCATACACGCCGGCCACGGCTACGCAGCAGAGGAAAAAGAGCCTGATTGAGTGGCCGCTTACGCCAAGGCTTACGCCCCAGAACAATCCAGCCGCGAGGAAACCGTTGTAGAGCCCCTGGTTCGCAGCGAGTACTCGCGACGCCTCGGCGAACTCTGGTGTGGTGCGAAAGATCTTTCGGCCGCGCGGCGTCGTCCACAAGAACATCTCGAGCACCAGGATGTACACGTGGATCAGCGCAACGAGCGTCGTCGCTGCAATCGCGAGCGTTGTCATCGGGTGCCCCTTGGGTTTCTGTCGTGAAGGAACAACTACAACCGATCGACCGTCAGTCGGGCAATGGCAGTCCCACTGACCACCCCGAGGCAGTCAATCGTCCGAGCCACGCGAGCACGGTGGCTTTGTCGACATGAATTGGGCACACGAGCAAGTCGCCATCCTGCGCCCACGCGAATGCTCGCTGCAATGCAGTCAGCTCGGAAGGCGCAACTTCGACGCTGCTGGTCGGAACACCGTGTCGCGCCAATTCGTCAACGAGCAGGCGCGGCACGTCGCCGGCAGTGCGCCCGCGCAGCAATTCAGTTTCCTCCTTGACGATGATGCGATCGAATGGCGTGACGTTCCACGCCGCACGCGCGAGCGCGCGGATCTGCTCGTCGTCGCGATTGCCTGCTTGGCCGAGCAATAGCAGGCGTCGCTTTGCTGGAATGGCTTTCGCTGTCTCGCACAGGGCGGCGAGACCATCCGGATTGTGCGCATAGTCGACGAGGACCGTCACATCACCGAAGTGGTAAACCTGCAGCCGGCCCGGATTGTCTCGCGGCGACGCGCCGAAGCTCGCAAGCGTCTTGCGAATCGCGTCGACCGGAATTCCCAACGCGCTCGCAAGCAGTGCCGCACCAAGAATGTTCTGCGTGTTGTGCGGAGCGGCGCCGCCCAGTGTAATCGGCATCGCGGTCACCTCGCCAAGCTGGTGCCACTCACCGCGGCAATGCAGCATGGCGTGGCCCGCCCGCACCGTCGCCGCATCGCCACCGCAGCGCACATGTTCGTCGAGCGCGCGATGTTCTGCCGACGCAGAGAACCATGCGATGTGCACCGAGAGTCGCGCCGCGAGCTCGGGGAGCAACGCATCGTCCGCGTTGAGCACCAGAGTTCCCTCTGCACCCAGCACTTTCGCGACAACAGCTTTCACCTCAACAAGATCACGAATGCTCGACATGCCGTACTCGCCAAAGTGATCGGCGGACACGTTCGTGATGATCGCGGCGTTCGCTCGGCCAACGGCGAGACCACGGCGCAGAATGCCACCCCGCGCCGTCTCGAGTACCGCAGCGCCAATGCGAGGATCGCGTAACACCGCGCGCGCTCCCGCGGGCCCGGCAAAATCGCCAGACTCGAGTTGGTGGTCGCCTGCCCATACGCCGTCGCTGCAACTCCACCCCGGCGTGACGCCGGCCGCACGCCACATGGCGGCAACGAGACGCGTCGTCGTGGTCTTGCCATTCGAGCCCGTAACAAGCGCAATGGGAACGTCGCCTACGCGGGACCACGCGACATCTGGAACGGCCGGCACACCCGCAAGCAGCCAACTGTGCGCGCCAGCCCCACTTCCGATCGTGAGTCTCTCGTCGTCAAATGTCGCTGAGATGCCGCGCGTGAATGCCTCGTGAAATACTGAAGGGAGGTTCAGTCGCGTGAGACGCTCGGCGTCTGCGGTTGCAGCGAGCCGCGCGAGGGTTTCGGCTCTGTTTGAAAAGCCATTCGCCGACTCGGCCAACGCCCACGCCTGCTCATTCAGCTCAGTGGCCGTCATCAGGACATCGATCGGCGCCGCAAGGAAGAGCGTGATGCCACCGGCTTCTCGGCGGACGGTTGTGCGCACCTCGCCCCACCCCAGCTCGCGGCTCATCTCAGTTCCGTGCACGCGCCACGCGGTCGCGAGTGAGTCGGCCCGCGCGTCGTCACACACCACCTCCAGAACGACGCCCGCGTGCTTGCTGTACAAGTTCGGCCCGAGTAGCCGCCGAGAATCAACAATGCTCGGCGTGGGATACTCGTCCATCAATCGTTCGTTTCGCGCGCCGGAATCACGCCGCGGGTGTCTCGCAGCAGCACCAGCTCGTCGACACGCGACGACCATGTGATCGGCATTGGATTGTGCGCAGGCGGCGTTAACGCCGGGGCGAAGTCATCTGCCGGCGCTTCCTCCTGCACCGACGTGCGCGGAACGGCGCGCGCTGCACGCGGCAAGGACACAATCGACGCCTCGTCGTCCGGACTGAAGTTCACGATCTGCTTCCACCCACGCGCCAGTGCGTCGGCGAAAATGAGCACCAGATCGTTCGGACGCGCCATGCGCAGCGCTGCCTCGATGGCCTGCTGTTCATCGATGATCAGCGTGATCCGATCATCCTCGATGCCATTCCTGCCTAACGCGTCGACCAGCATCGTCGGTACTTCGTCGTCGCCGCGGCCGCGACGCGAATCGTCGCGACGCGCGATGTAGTGATCGAATCCCGCCGCCGCAGCGACTGCGCCAATGGCGTAGATGTCCTCATCGCGACGATCGCCCGGCGCCGAGAGCACGCAGATGCGACGGCCCTTGATGCCCATGCGATTGACGAGCTGGCACAGCGCGCCCACGGCATGCGCATTGTGGCCATAGTCGTAGAGCACGCGGAACGGATGCTCGTCATACACGTTCAGGCGGCCGGGCGCCTGAAAGAACGTCGTATCGAACGTGCGCAGTCCGTGACGGATATCCTCGAGACGAACACCCATCGAAAACGCCATCGCCGCGGCGAACATCGCATTCTGGACGTTGAAGCTCGCGCGTCCTTCTAGCGTTGCCGGAATCAGGTGCGTCCAGAGCAGCGGAATGTGCGCGCCGTGATCATAGATCGTGATCATGTGCCCGTTCACGCCCACTTCGATCGCGCACGCGCGACCGCCGGCGCGAATATGTTCGCGCACCAGGTCGTGCGCGGGATCCATCGTCACGTAGCAGATGTGCTTTGCGTCCGTGTACGCCGCCATGCGCAGCGTGAGCGGATCGTCGGCATTCAGCACCGCCGTATCCGTGGCGATCTCCACGATCGTACGTTTCACCTCCGCCAGCTGCTCGAGCGTATCGATGCCTTTTTGGCCGAGATGATCGGGTTGGATGTTCAACACGGCGCCGACATCCACGTGGCGCATTGCCATACCGGCGCGCAGCAAGCCACCGCGCGCGGTCTCGAGCACCGCAACTTCGACCGCCGGATCGCTGAGCACGATGCGCGCCGACGTCGGGCCCGTCATGTCGCCTTCGACGGT
>JBDTXZ010000511.1:0-3708 GCA_040005935.1 bacterium
GTGGCGCTCTGGTCATAGGACCGAGTACGCCACACCTCTGACGGCTGTTTAACTGTAGATGACCCCTGGACGCCTGATGGCTTTGTTGAATTCAGACCGTTCTGCCTGTGTCCGCTGCGGTGAGTATTCGTCGTTCTCCAGTCACCCCAGCGACGCCGTGAGTTCGATCTGAACGTTCCCTTTCAACGCCGACGACACCGGACACCCCTCCTTCGTCGCCGCCGCGATCGCCTGGAACTGTGCATCATCCAGCCCCGGCGCCACGACCTTCACCGTCAACTTCATCGTCGTGATCTTGAAGGCCTCGCCGACCTTTTCCACCGTGCACGCAGCTGAAGTGTCCACACTCGTTGGCGCAAAGCCCGCCTTTTCCAACCCGCCACTCAGCGCCATGCTGTAGCAGGCCGCTTCAGCCGCCGCCAGCAACTCCTCTGGATTCGAGCCCACCTCATCCTGGAAGCGCGACCCAAAGCTGTAGCTCCCACCCAGCCCAGTCTGGCCCTTGAATGACCCACTCCCTCCCTTCAATCCGCCCAGCCACTGCGCGGTCGCGGTTCTCGTCGGCATTCGTCGTCTCTCTCGTGTGGTGAGGTGGTACACCATTCAGCGTAGCGACGCCACGCTTGACGCATGGTTTCACATGCGCTTTATCTCCAGCAATGACGGAACCGGCCGAGTCGCCGCTCCCGCCGTCGGTGGCGCGAGTGCTGCGCACGTTTCGCGCCCTCTCGCGCGAAGAAAAGATGCAATCGCTGCTGCACTACGCAAAGCAGCTCGAACCCCTGCCCGAGCGCTTCCAGGCGCTCGACCGGACAGAATTTACCGTACCCGAATGCCAGACGCGCGTTGACCTCTTTCCCGAACTGCGCGACGGAAACCTCTACTTCTACGTCGACCTCAACGCACGACAGTCGCCGACGATTGCTGCCTTCCTCGCCATTCTCTTGTCCGCAGTCAACGGTCACCCTCCGGAAACCACACTCGCCATTCCCACCGACTTCGTCCGGCAAATGATGGAAGGCATCGGACTCGCCGGACGCGAAGTGGGCCTCAACGCCATGCTCGCGCGACTGAAGCGTCACGCACTGCGCGCAATCGCCTGACCCCCCTTGACCACCATGTCGCGCACGCCCCAGACGTACGCCAACCACAAGCGGCTCTTCCCGCTCTTTCACTACGTCGCCCTTCCGATTCTCATCGCGAACGTCGTCATCACGGTCGCGCACGCCATTCGCCAGCCGTCCGGCTTCAACGCCTGGCTCGTCGTTCTCTCGCTCGGGCTCGTGGCCGGCATCGTCGCCGCGCGCGCCTCTGCCCTCATCGTCCAGAACCGGCTGATCGCCCTTGAAATGCGGCTGCGGCTCGCCACAAGCCTCGCGCCCGAACTGCGCTCGCGAATTCCCGAACTCCAATTGCGGCATCTCGTCGGACTCCGCTTTGCCGGAGACGCCGAACTCTCAGGGTTGGTGGAACGCTGCCTGCGCGGTGAACTCCCCACCACCGATGCCGTAAAACGCGCTGTGCAGGACTGGCGCGCCGATTACACCCGCGGCTGAACCCAATCACCAGCAACTCGATGACCGAGTCGCGCAAGCAATCCGCATGCAGAGTATCCTGAATGCATTCGCGTGGGTCGCGACCGTATTGGTCGTTCTCTTCGGCGTGTTTTATGTCGCGGCCGTTTGGCTCGTCACCGCGCCCTTCGACACAGGGCGATACCACGCCGGCCGCGCATTCCGGCAGCTCGCGGTCACCGTGGTTGCCTTGAATCCGCTCTGGCATTTCGAGACGGAAGGCGACGCGCCCGAAAATCCGCGTCTCCCCTACGTCGCCGTCTCCAACCATGAGTCCTACGCGGACATCTTCCTCATCAGCCACTTCCCGTGGGAAATGAAATGGTTGTCGAAGGACACGATGTTCAAGATTCCGGTCATGGGCTGGATGATGCGCATGGCCAACGACATTCCCATCGTGCGCGGCAAGCGCGAAAGCGTCGTGAGCGCCATGCGTGGTTGCCGCGACCGGCTCAGCAAACGCGTGAGCGTCATGATCTTCCCGGAGGGCACGCGCTCGCCCACCGGTGATCTGCTGCCATTCAAGGACGGCGCGTTCAAGCTGGCTATCGAAGCGGGCGCACCGATTCTCCCTATCGCAGTGGCGGGCACACGCAATTGCATGGCGAAAGGAAGCTTCGCATTCCGCCGCGCACGCGCGAAGGCTCGCGTTCTCGCACCCATTCCAACCGTGGGCATGACCAACGCCGATCTGGCCGCATTGCGTGATCGCACACGCGACACCATCGACGCCGCGCGACGCCAGCTGCAACAGGAGCTCGATAGCGAAGCACGCAGAGCGTGACACACGGTAGCCACGCACCGCGAAACGAGACGGAACTCGAGGAGAGACTGTCGCGCCCCACGGCGCCGCTTTCCCACACCCTCTCCCACGTACCGGGCGACCTCCTGATACTCGGCGCCGGCGGAAAGATGGGCCCCACATTGGCGCGCATGGCCAAGCGCGCCGACCCGGAGCGACGCGTCATCGCTGTGTCGCGATGGTCCGAACAGGCGAAGGCGGAAGCGCTTCGCGCACACGGCGTCGAGATCGCCCAGGCCGACCTCCTCGACCAGCGCTCCCTCGCCGCGCTGCCCGACGCGCCGAACGTCATCTTCATGGCTGGGCAGAAATTCGGGACGGCTGACAGTCCCGCGACTACATGGGCCATGAACGCCGCGGTGCCAGCATTCGTCGGCGAGCGGTATGCGGGCGCTCGCACGGTGGTGTTCAGCACCGGAAACGTGTATCCGCTCACCTCGCCCGACCGCGGGGGCTCACGCGAGAACGACGTACCCCAACCCATTGGTGAATACGCGAACTCGTGTCTCGCACGTGAACGGCTCTTCAGTGCGGCGGCGGCTCGCCATGGATCACCCGTCGCAATCGTCCGGCTCAATTACGCGCACGATTTGCGATACGGCGTGCTCACGGATCTCGCGATGCGATTGCTGCATCACGAGCGCATCGACCTGCGCATGAGCTACGTGAACGTCATCTGGCAGGGCGACGCGAGCGCGCTCGCACTCGCTGCGCTGGTTCGCGCAAGTGCTCCTGAGCCTTACATCATCAACGTCGCCGGCCCGCAAATCTTGCGCGTTGCCGATCTCGCGCGCGCACTCGCCAGCCTGCTCGGCTTCGAGCCCATCTTTAGCGGCGAAGAAGCGACAGACGCATTGCTGAGTAACGCATCGCGCATGCACGAGCTCCTGCCTGATCCGCTCCTTCCCCTGGAGACGCTGCTCGAGTGGGTCGCCGCATGGGTGCGTACGGGCGGTCGCCTGTTGGGTAAACCTACCGGCTTTGAGCGACGTGATGGCCGCTTCTGATCACGAGGTAGCACTGCGCGCGCACCTGTCTGCCGGGCAGGTGATTCCCGCGCACCCGCTCGCACTGACGGCCGAGCGCACGCTCGACGAACGTTATCAGCGCGCGCTCACTCGCTATTACGTGGATGCTGGCGCGGGTGGCATCGCCGTCGGCGTACACACGACGCAATTCGCAATTCGGAATCCGGCGCATGGACTCTACCGCCCCGTCCTCGAGCTGGCTGCCGAAACCGTTCACGCGGCCCGTTGTGAGCCATCGATGCGAGTTGAGGAGAGTGAGCGCAGCGAGCCATCGAGCCGAGTTGCGGAGAGTGAGCACAACGCA
>JBDTXZ010000512.1:0-3708 GCA_040005935.1 bacterium
TGGTCAACGCCTTACGTCGTGCGGGTCATGGTCCAGGCAGGATATCGGTGGCCGTGACGTCCACCACCACCAAACCCTTCGACGACACGCCGAACAACTTGAAGACGACACCCGGTGGATCACCGGGGAACGGAAGCGAAGCGCGAAGCGGTCCATAGAGGTTGAACTTCGTTGCCAATGCGCCGCGGACGAAATCGTAGAAGGCAATGTCCACCGCCTCGATGGAGCCGTTATCCGAGGCGACGAATGCCAGTCGCGAATTGGGCGGTGTGTTCACGCCATCCGCATTGGGGTGGAAGGCGATGCCCGCTCCCTTTGCGAACGTCGATTTCTTTCCTTGCAGTCGCTGGGTGAACGGGAAGGTGACGGCAGAGAATGCCGTTTCGGTACCGTGCACGCCGATCGTCTTGCCCGTCTTGTCGAGAGCGACTCCGAAGATCTGGTCGGAGGCGTTCGTCATGAGGTCCTGGATGTTCAGCGATGGCGACGCGTACGTATATGTGTTGAGGTCCAGGACGCCATCGCTTCTCACCCTGCCGGTGCCGTCATCCAGAAGGGCGAAGTTGCGGGCCACCGGTGCAAAGTGGCCTTCGCCGAAGGTGATCCATCTGCCGTCGCCGCTGGCCGCGGAGTACGTGGTATCCGTCAGACCGAGTGAGCCGAAATCAATGTTGGCGATCGCCTCGACGTCGGTGAGCGGGACCGCCTGCCGCAACAAGGCGACCGTCGCTGCAATTCCGCCTAGACCTGCGACGCACGTCGTGGCCGCATTCGATCCCGAATTATGATCGCAAAGGACGAGCGAGTCGTTCTGCGCGCTGGTTGCGGGCGCGGGAATGACCCTGACAAAATCCAGGTTTGCCACGACGTACGAGTTGGGATCACTTCCGAGGAATGCGAATTCGAGGATGAAGCGCTCGTCCGGAGCCGCCGCCGCAGGATCCATGTAGCGGATGGTTCCCTTGGGTGCCTGCGTTGTCGGCTTGGTCGAGAAGTAGAGACGGCCGCTCATACTCTGCTCCACATACTGCGGCCGGTCGGAGAAGAGGATCGGCGGTGTGGTCGTGAGGCGGATCCTGTTCGTGGACGGATCGACGACTTCAGTGACCTTGAAGAGATACGAGGCGCGCGTCACCACACGGTTGACGAGGTCCTCCTTCATTGTTGAAGGCGTTCCGCCGATGTAGACGCGACTCAGGTTGGTACCGCCCGAGTTGGCGACATACATCGTGTCCTTCGCTGGCGCGGTTCGCGAAAACGTCATGCCCCATGGCTGTGATCCGACGACGATTCCGACGGGATCGAACACAGGCCCCGTTGCGCCGCTTGACAGCACTTCGAGGCGTCCGAAGTTGATGTTCGAAGCGAAGACATTTCCGCGCGTCGCATCGACCTTGAGGTCGGCGATGATGCCGTTGCGATTCGTCGGCAGCGGATAGGTGATCCCGAAGACGACGAGCGACGAATCGACGAACGCGTTGGCTGCAATTCCCTGGAACGCGGTGGCGCCAGCTGGTAGCGAGTATCCAACGCGCCCGCCCTGGTCGTAGGCAAAGCTCGTCATCGTGATCCGCTTGCCGCGTGCTGTCGTTGGCAGGTTGAGCGGGAGCGTCAGAACGGCTGTGGACGGATACGGTTGTGCGAGGGCAACGCTGTCGCGCTTGATCACGCCTCCCGCTGAATCGCGCAGCACGTAGCCGACGAACGTGACGCCGTTGCCGATGGCGGTAATGGAGAGTGAGTCGCCCGTCTCCACGCGCTTCGCGATGTTCTGGAACACTCGTGGTGCCGGAGGTAATCCCGCACGAACCGCGATGACGGTGGGTGCCGACGTACCATCCTGCCCACCACTGTTCGTGGAAATCGGTGTGATCGTCAACAGCGCCCTGGGAGGCGCGTTTGCCGGAATCTGGACAGTGGAAGAAAGCGTGACGTCCTTCGGCAACGTCCCATAGAAAACAGTGACCGTCGTGTCGACCTTGGTGGGGAACGACGCATCACTCTGGAGGCGGAACCCGAGTCGCGCCACGCCAGTGAGATCAGTGGCGCGAAGGATGACCGTCAATCCGGCGCCTGGGGTCGCACTGTCGCCCGCAACGGGGCTGAGGACCTGCACGTTCGGCCCGCGCACAACCTTGATGGTGACCATCGCCGTATCCACACCGCCCAGCGCGTCAACGGCAATCGCCGTCACGACCAGTGAGTCCGTGAGGGTATCAGCAGGCAAAAGCGGCTTGAGATATCGCGTGATAACCGTATCCACGACGCCTGTCGCAAAGACGCCCGTGGGTGGTGCCTTGACGGTCGGATACCGAATCACGGTGTCCTGCGTGCCGAGTATTGCACTCCCGCGCAGTGAGTATCCCGTGAAGGACACACTCCGGATGCCGGCATTGTCCTGCAGATGCGCGGTGACGAGCAGCGAATCGCCTACATTCAGCTTCGCACCCGGCACTGGTGTCAGCAGCGTGATTGTCGGCGAAGCGATGGAGATGACGACGGAATCGGTGCGCGTATTCAGCGCGGCGTCGGTCACGGTCGTTCGGACAACGATCTTGTCGCCTTTCCGTGCACCAGTGAGCGGAATCGTCACTGGGCGCGAGGTCGACGGGGACACTGGCTTCAGTGTCGCCGTGTCCAACGCAATGATCGTGGCCCCATCGCGTACGGTCGTCAACACCGTCGACACACCAAGGTTGTCCGTCGCCTTCACCGTAACGATAAGCGGGGCGCCCAGGGTGACGGTATTGTTCACGGCGCCGGCGACCGAGAAGGTCACTTGCGGCCGCTCGACATCGTCGGTGCCACCACTGGCTTGCGTCGGAAGGCGCGTGTCGCAACTCGACGCGACCAACACACCGAGCACGAGCGCGACGTAGCGCGCAGAGATTCTTGAATGCGTCATATATACTCCAGCGTGCGGCTAGCGCCGCACCGCATCGGAAGGCAACTGCCCCTCATCGATGATGTGGGGCGTGATCAGGACGAGCAGGTCGCGGCGTTGCTCCTGCCTCGTGGTGTAGCCGAAGAGTCGTCCGATGAACGGAAGATCCACGAGCAGAGGAATGCCGGATTTCGTGACGCGAACGCTCGTCTGCGTGAGTCCACCGATGACGACCGTCTGACCGTCGGCCACCAGCAAGTCGTTCTTGAGGTTGTTGTTGTCGATGAGCGTACCGTTGTTCGTGAAGTTGACGTCGGAGTTCGTCACCTCCACGTGCATCAGGATCTGCTTGTTGTTCGTGACACTCGGCGTCACCGACAGCGTGACACCAGTCTGGATACGCTCGACCGTAATCGGTCCGGTCAGCGACGTTCCCGCACCACCGCTGCTGACCAGCGGAACGAACGGCACCTGCACACCTGACGTCAGCGTCGCCGTCTTGTTGTTGAGCGTTGTCACGCTCGGCTCCGCCTGTACGTCGAGCAGATTCACTTCCTGCAAGGCGTCGAGGAAGGTGCTGAAATCGAAATTGCCGAGTGCGGTAGAGTAGATCAGGCGAAGCGCGGCGCCGTTCACCGTTCCGGAGGCGTTGGCGATGGCCGACACCGTGTTGCCGCCGAGCACCACGCTCGGTGGATCGTTCGCGCTGCCTGGACGGCCCAGGGAATCGGTGCGCTGGATGACGTTGCTGAAGAACTGCTGCGCAGACCCGAGATCGTACTTGATGCCAAGTGCGTCGAGGTCGGTGCGGTTCACGAGGACGA
>JBDTXZ010000513.1:0-3700 GCA_040005935.1 bacterium
CTGCGCCATAGGTCGCGCGCTGGTGCTTGCCATGAAGGGCGTCGAGAATCTGGTCGAGTGTAGGCTGAGACATGCGGGATACCTCGCTGTGCAATGAAGGTGACTCGTCGATGCGTCGTCGACCAACCTTGCGCATCCAGTGTGGAATTGCGTCACCAATCCACTGCGCGATGAACCGCATAGCTGCATGCAAAAAGGACCTGCCTCCAGAACGGAAGCAGGCCCCCTTGGCCTCGCCATGTGTGGCTTAGATCGCCGCCGACGCCTCGCTCGCGCTCCACGGCTGCCACCCAGCACGATACTCACGTGTAAGCCACTGATTGACGTCCGGCAGGTTCGTGACGCGCATTGCCGCACCGTCATACAGGATCCTCTTCGACTGACCTGCCCGAAGTGCGACGACGCCGAGCAGCATCGTCTCTGTCAGACGCGCGGCGTAATCGAACGGTGAGCTCGCCTTGCCGTCGCCCTTGCAGGCCTTCGCCCAATTCGCCTCGTGTGATCCCTCGATGCGCGGCACCGACTTCGCCACCGACTCCGCGCGCGATGCGGCGGCTTCCGGAAAGACCTTCGGATTGTTTCCGTACGTCTCGTACGTAATGACTCCGCTGTCGCCAACGAACACGCCACCACCACCGTCGCCGCCCGGCAGCGGAAAGTCAGCAGCGAACATTGGCATCAAGCCGCCATCGTACCAGTGCAGGGTGACCGGCGGCGCAGAGCCGCGCGCGGCAAATTCGTAGCGAGTGGTCATCGCGAGCGGATACGTACCAGGATCCTTCGCGCTGCCTCCCCACGGCGTCGACGACGACATCACGCTTGTCGGATACTGTAAACCGAGCGCCCAGAACGGCTGATCGACCAGGTGAGCGCCCATGTCGCCAATGGCACTCACCCCAAAGTCCACCCAGCCGCGCCAGCTGAACGGGTGATAGGCGGGATGATACGGGAGAGCCTTCGCGGGTCCGAGGAAAAGATCCCACTCCAATCCTGCCGGGATGGTCTGCGGATTCTCCGCCATGGCTTTGAGCACCGCACGTTCGACTGTGCGCATGTTCCATTGTGGCGGCGCCGGCGGTAGACCGCCTGGTGCAGGAGTGGCTGCCGGTGCGGGCGGCGTTGCGCCCGGCTGCGCAGGACGCGGAATGCCTTGGGCCCAGTAGCGCAATGGCCGATCGGTCCAGATGTGCACTTCGCGGATGGGGCCAATCACGCCGGCATTCACCAGTTCCACAATGCGCCGGGTGCCGTCCATCGAATGGCCCTGATTGCCCATCTGCGTTACGACTTTCGTATCCCGTGCAGTCTTGGCGAGGATGCGCGCTTCCTGCACGGAGTACGTCAGTGGCTTCTGCACGTATACGTGCTTGCCGGCCTTCATGGCCGTATACGCAATGACGGCGTGCAAATGATCTGGCGTCGCAATCGACACAGCCTCGATGTCCTTCTGCTTCTCGAGCATGACGCGGAAGTCTGTGTACTTCGCCGCCTTCTCGTACGCATTCTTCAGCGCAACGGCTGACGCGGACGGTTCGGTTTGTCCTTGCGCGGGACGCATGCGCCCGGCGAGTGAGCGCTCGACATACGGGAAGTCGGCATCGCAGATCGCGACGATGTTGACGCCCGCTGCGACGAGCGCAGCCATGTTCGACATGCCCATACCGCCGATACCGACCATGGCGACATTGAGCGTGTCACTCGGCGCTTGATAACCAACGCCGCCGAGTACGTGGCGTGGGACGATCATTGGGCCTCCCGCGGCGAAGGCGGCGGCGGTTGTCGCAGATCCTTTCACGAAGGACCGGCGAGAGATATTGGAAGAATCGTCCGCGAGCATGATACGCGACCTCTCGTGTAGCGAAAGTTGGGAAAATGCGTGCCGAAGAAGATTACTTCACGCGTGCCGGTCGCGGGAAGATGGCGCGAGCGGTTCGCGAGTCAGCCGCTAGCGTCAATCTGACGCACGCTCGTATTGCGCCGGCCACTTGATCTTCACGCCAAGTTCGCGTGCGGCGCGAAGGGGCCAATATGGATCACGGAGCAACTGTCGCGCGAGTATCACGAGGTCAGCCTTGCCGCCGCGAATGATCTCGTCCGCCTGGTGTGAGTCCGTGATCAAGCCAACCGCACCCGTTGGCACACCGGCATCGCCGCGAATCCGCGCGGCGAACTCAACTTGATAGCTGGGGCCTACGGGGATTTTCGCTCCGGGAACGTTGCCACCCGTCGATGTATCGACGAGGTCGACGCCGCGCGCGTGCAGAATGGACGCAAGGGCGACGGATTGCTCGATGTCCCATCCGCCTTCGACCCAATCCGTTGCCGACAGACGCACGAACAATGGCAGATCGTCGGGCCAGACTCGTCGCAACGCGTCAACAGTCTCGAGCGTAAGCCGGATGCGATTCTCGAATGATCCGCCGTACTCGTCGGTGCGTTGGTTGCTGAGCGGTGAAAGAAACTGGTGCAGCAGGTAGCCGTGCGCGGCGTGCAGTTCGATGAGTTGAAAACCCGCGGCCAACGCGCGCACGGCAGCGCGGTGAAAATCACCGGTTATTCGCGCGATGTCGTCGAGACTCATCGCAACGGGCATCGGTGTGCGCGCGGAAAAAGCTAATGCGCTCGGGGCGTAGAGGGGACGCCAGCCACCCTCGTGTTCGTCGAGCACGCGCCCACCTCGCCACGGTGCATCCACGCTCGCCTTTCTCCCGGCATGCGCCAGTTGCACACCTGCCACCGCGCCTTGTGCAACGACGAACCGTGTAACGCGCAGCAGCATCTCCACGTGCTCGTCCTTCCAGATGCCGAGGTCCTGCGGCGAAATCCTGCCCTCCGGCGACACTGCCGTTGCTTCGGCAATGACGAGGGCTGCGCCACCAACAGCTCGGCCGCCAAGGTGCACCAGATGCCAATCGGTGGCAAAGCCGTCCACGCTGGAGTACTGACACATTGGGCTCACGACGATGCGATTTCGCAGCGTGAGCGAACGAAGTTGGTATGGCGAGAACAAGCCGGATGTCATATCGAAATCACCGGCCAGGCCGCGCCGCCTTGAGTACTTTCGGAAGCCCGGTGCTGGCGGGGGGAATCGAACCATGCGCGACGGACACGGTAGACGCAGCGGGCCCTCGCGCGACAACGGCGTTGACGAGATTCGGCAGGACCACTTCGGATCCGGGCCGCACCATCACGGCGACGTGGATGTGCACCGGATGTCGCTCCTCGGTGGCCTCGACGATTCCTCGGCGCTCGAGTTCCGCGAGCGCGGTGCGCACCCATGTCTGGCATGGGCCGGCTGATGGGCGCCGCAAATCGACGGCGATGCCGGTTGGGTGTACGGAGTGTGGATTTGCATTGTGAGGCTGCCGGCTGGTGGGTCGGGCAGCGCTCGTGACCATGAGCGGTACTCCGCAGGCAGAAAGGTATTGGGGCGCGAAGGTCAGGACGAATTGCCTCGCCTCACGCGTTGCGTAAGAAAACCCGACACCGCGCGTGATCTCATACGTGGTGTCGCCACTGAGCGGCAACAATTTGCCGTCTGTCACCGCGCGTTCGACGTTCGTCGGGGTGAGATAGAAAGGGAGGCCATTCGCCAACGCGAAGTCGTACATCTTCTCGACGCTCTCCGGCGAGCCACGAAGCTCGGCGGGAAATCTCGCGCGGCGTTGCGCACTCGCAGGTTGCGAGAGCGCGACGGTCA
>JBDTXZ010000514.1:0-3699 GCA_040005935.1 bacterium
GTCTCGGCCGCGGATTTAATCTTCAATTCTGTCATCTGTCATCCTGAGCGAGCGCAGCGAGTCGAAGGATCTGTACCTCCTCCTCTGTGCGCGCTGCGAATTGTCTAGGTTCAATTTGGTGTGACGAGAACCTGCACTTTCAATGGCAGTTCACTGCTGCAGTCGGTCTTCCTTCACCTCGTTCAGCCGCGAATGGACTTGATGAGTTGCACCGTATCGCGAACCTTGCTCTCGATTCCCGCGTAATCTTTTTTGTCGAGCAGGTCTTTCGTGATCAGGTTGCTGCCGATTCCGCACGCCACGATGCCCGCGCCGAACCATGCCTTGAGCGAACTCTCGGTGGCTTCTACGCCGCCGGTCGGCATGATGCGGGTCCACGGCATCGGGCCCAGGATGCTCTTCACGAAATCTGGTCCGCCCACCGACGATCCGGGAAAGACCTTTACGATTTCACAGCCGAGTTCCTGTGCATCGCCAATTTCGGTGGCCGAGCCACAGCCGGGGCTGTAGGGAATTCCGCGCCGATTGCACACCTTGGCAACGTCGGCGTTGAGCAGCGGACCCACCACGAACTTTGCGCCGTTCGCAATGTAGATACCCGCCGTCGGCGCGTCGACGATAGAGCCCACGCCCATGATCACCGATGGATCTGCCTTCGCGAAGTGATACGTGACCTCGTGGAAGACGTGCGACGCGAAGTCACCGCGATTCGTGAACTCGATGCACTTTGCGCCGCCGTTCGCGCACGCCTGAATCACCTGCTTGCAGACGTCGACGTCGGGATGATAGAACACGGGAATGACGCCCTGTTCCATCATCGCCAGCAGCACTGCTATACGATCCTTGGCAGCCATTGATCTCCGTTGAAATCTGTCGTCGTGAGCGAAGCGAAGGACCTGCACTGAACATCGCGCCAGCACGTGCGGGTCCTTCGCTACGCTCAGGGCGACAGCTGTTCGAGCGCTGCACTCATTCCCTGAGCACGAATGCGCGCCAGATCATCCGACACGGCATCACTGAACCCGGGGATTTCGTTGAGATCGGTGCCCCAGAGTGAGACATCGCCGCAAATGGAACCCACCAACTCCCCCAGGGAAGTTGCCGAATCCTCAGCGACTCCATCCCAGTAGCCTCGCACGCGGGCACGCTGGTCGTCCGCCGGAACAGACAACCCGTGCTCGACACGTGATGCGTGAAAACGTCCCTGCATGAACTGCAGGAACGCCGCGAACCCGAACGCAAGCGCTTGGGGAACGCGACCATTTCGCGCGACATAACGCTGAATCGACGGTACGACGCGCACGCGCATCTTCATTGTTGCCTGTAGCGTGATGTCGATGAGCGCGTGGCGAATGTGCGGATTGCGAAACCGATCGAGCACGGCTTCAGCAAACTCCTCTGCACCATCCACCTCGAGCGTCGGCGCGATTTCGTCCAGCATCGCGCGTCGCACAAAGGCGCTGAGCGCAGGCTGTGTGATCGCCTCACGCACCGTCTCATGGCCCATCTGGAGCGCCACGGAGACGAGCAACGTGTGCGCGCCGTTCAGGAGATGAACCTTACGCTTGCGATATGGCGTGATGTCCGGCGTGACGATGATGCCGGAATCGGTCGCCCATGTCAGCCGCGCCCGGAGCGCTTCGTCGCCTTCAATCGCGAAGAGTCGATAGGGCTCACAGGTCGTGAGCATGGCGTCCTCATAGCCGAGCATCGCACCCAGGCGTTCGACGTCATCGCCCTTGGGTGCACCAGGAACAATGCGATCGACCAGCGTGTTGCAGAATGGAACCGACGTTTCGAGCCATTCCGTAAACGTCGTGCCAAGCTCCCAGCGCTTCGCGAGCGAGACCACGATCTCGCGGAGCCGCGCACCGTTGTCTTCGATGAGCTCACATGGAATGATCGTGACGCCACGCGCCTTGTCGAACTCGAAGGCAGTCGCTCGCTCGAACAGGAAGCGCGTGAGCTTCGCGGGAAAGGAGCGTGGCGGCGCGTCATCTGGCCCGCTGTCCTCATCGGCCGCAATGCCCACTTCCGTCGTGTTCGAGAACACGTATTCCAGCAGCGGCTCGCGCGCGAGCTCGAGCACGTCGTTCCACTCGTCGACCGCGGACAACGCGCGGCTCAGCGAACTGATGATGCGGCACTCGCGCACGGGTTGGCCGCCCTCGATGCCTTCCACCACGAGGGTGTACAGACCGTCCTGCTCGCGCAACGCGCGATCTCGCGCGCTTCCGGTGGACGCGATGGCAACGATCCGTCCGCCGAAGCTGCCTTCGACATTCGCGCGATGCACAAAGTCGTCGATGAAGCCGCGCAGCAGTGCGCCCGTGCCGAACTGCACGGCGCGTTCCGGTAAATCGAGTAGCGCGTCTGCCGGAACAGCAACGACGTCGCCGCGTTCGCGCCGAATAGTGTCGAGCAGCGCGCGATTGAGCCGTGGAATCACAGCGTCACTCCGTCCTTCCAGATTGCGATTTCACGATAGCCATGTTGCTCGTTGTTGGTGCGCGTGTTCCCCGACGCCACGTCGAGCACGTATGCGAATAGTTCGTCCGCGAGTGCATCCATGGACTGTGTGCCGTCGAGCAGCGCACCGGCGTTGAAGTCGATCCAGTGCGGCTTCTTGGCCGCGATCTCTGAATTGGACGAAATCTTGATGGTCGGCACCGGGAATCCGAGTGGCGTTCCACGACCGGTCGTGAAGAGCAGCACCGTCGCTCCGCTCGCGATCATCGCGGTGCACGACACGCCGTCATTGCCCGGTCCTTCCAGCAACGTGAGTCCGCCCGGTGCGGCCGGCTCGCCATACCGGAGCACGCGCGTCACAGGCGCTTGGCCACCCTTCTGGATTGCGCCGAGCGACTTCTCCTCGAGCGTCGTTAGCCCGCCCGCCTTGTTACCAGGCGACGGATTTTCATAGATACTCTGGCCGTGCCGAATGAAGTACGCCTTGAAGTCGTTGATCATCGCCACGAGCTGGTCATACACCGCCTCACTCGTCGCCCGATTCATCAACAGTTGCTCGGCGCCAAACATCTCCGGAACTTCGGTCAGGAGCACGCCTCCGCCAACCGCCGTCAGGTGGTCCGCAACTCGGCCGACGACGGCATTGGCCGAGATGCCGCTAAACCCATCGGAGCCCCCGCATTTGTGGCCGATCACGAGGTCGGAGGCGTTGATCGTCGTACGGCGGTCGTCTGCCATGCGCGCAACGAGCTCCTCGACCATCGTGACGCCGCTCGCGCGCTCATCCATCACGTCCTGCGAATTGAAGAACCTGATGCGACTGCGATCCACGTCGCCGGCACGCGCGAGCAGCGCCTCCATCTGGTTGTTCTCGCAGCCGAGTCCAAGTACGAGCACGCCACCCGCATTGGGGTTGCGCATGAGACCAGCGAGCACGGCCTGCGTGTGCGACAGATCGTCACCAAGCTGCGAACAACCGAATGGGTGGCCAAAGGCGTAAACGCCGTCAACCGAAGGGCTGAGGCGATCAGCAGCGCTCTTCGCGATTCCGTCCGCCACGAAGTTGACGCACCCCACCGTGTTCAGGATCCACACTTCGTTGCGCGTCCCCACGCGACCATCCGCGCGCCGATACCCCTGAAAGGTCGGCATGTCGAGCGATGCGCGAGGCCGCACACCGGACGGCGTATACGCGTACTCGTGCATCCCCTCGAGCTGCGTGCGCAGGTT
>JBDTXZ010000515.1:0-3698 GCA_040005935.1 bacterium
GTCACGGCATGATCGCGAACGTGCTCCCACGCCCAAGGCGGGATCGCGGCGACACGAGGCGGCGAAAGCCGGCGGCAAGTCGGGCGGCAAAAAGCACATTACACCGGAGTGGGATGTCGCCCGTCTCTACATCGGTGCAGGGCGCAACTCGAATATTCGTCCGGCCGACCTCGTCGGTGCAATCGTCAACGAGGCGGGAATCGACGCGCGCGCGATTGGTGCGATTCAGATCACGGACCGTTTTTCGCTGGTCGAGGTACCAGACGAGAGTGCTGACGGAATCATCGAGATGTTGCGCGCGACCACGATCAAGGGAAAGCGAGTTCCGGTGCGCCGGGATCGCGAACAGGGTGGGGCGGGGTAACGTCTCGCGTGTCTAGTTCATTAGCTTTCGAGATCGTCGTCACCCTTTCCTGAGCCCGCTGATGCGCCTCCGTAAATTCTTCTTTGCGCTCCTTCCGATCGCCTTCGCCGCGTGCCTCGGCGATTCAACCACGCCCGCGAACTATCCTCTCGTGCCAATCGAATCGACAAATTTTGCGAGCGCGCTGGGTGTGAACCTGGCGTCCTCAACGAAGACTGCCTCGGGTTTGTACTATCGTGATATTCGAATCGGCTCTGGCGCCACGATCGTCAACGGCATGGCGCTGAGCGTGAAGTACACGGGCAACTTGTCGACCGGTCCGGTGTTCGACTCCGGCACGTATGGTTTCACCATTCCTGGCCAGGTGATTCAAGGATGGAATGAAGGTTTGCTGGGGATGAAGATCGGTGGCAGTCGCCAACTGATTATCCCTGCGTCGCTCGCGTATGGCGCCGCGGGCGCCGGTTCGATTCCGCCCAACGCGGTCATTGTGTTCACCGTCGAGCCTCAATAGACGCTTCGCGTCGGAGGACGATGAACACCTACGTCTACTACATCGCCGAAAAGGTCGATGGCGCGATGGAGATGCAGCGGTTCGCGCATCCGATTCACGTCGGAATCGTGACCGCGACTGATCACGAGGCCGCCTACTGCGCGGTGCTGGAGAATATCCGTCCGACGTTTGCCGACGAACCGCAGCCACTCGAGGTGCGGTTCGAGGTGCTGACGCCTCCGCGCGATGGCACGGGCGTGTGGCGGCACGGCAAACCGATCGACACCGACGTCACGTTTACGTCGGCGGACTAGTGTGATGTCCAAAGTTGTTCTCGTGAGCGCCTCCGCGAAGAGCCTGCTGCGCAACTGGTGCGAACGGCGTTCCATCTGGCTCAACCACGAGACGCGGTCCCTACGCTGGCCGTAGAACATCACAGCCATCTTCAAGGGTCAGCCATGGTCGAATCACCGATGATCAGACGCACCGAGCGCGGCACAATTCTGGCGGCGCTTGTCATGCTTGTGTCCGTCGGATCGCATGCGGTCGCTCAGCCCACCCTTTCGGTTGCTCGCGTTGGCGCAGGGGCAACCGCAAACGCGAGCGAGGTGCATCGGAATGCGACCGCAGTCCAGCTCGTGCGGCCGGAATCTACTCGGAAGCCAGAAGGTCGCGGTCACTTGAACGCTCGGTCTTTGCAACGCGTACACGGCATATGGACGCACGCGCGCTAACTCGTCTTACGAACGCTGGCTTACTGGCTGGCGTCGGCATGGGAGGTGGACACCTCCTCATGCCAGCGCGCGCCGGTGCGTCGATCGCTGCACGGCTCACGTTCGTCGTGTCCATTGCCGGCACCGGCGCGCTCATGGGCTGGCGCGAACGGCGAGCGCGAGAGCTCGACGGAGACGAAAACGTTCCGGGTGCGCAACCGCTCTGGATTGCGGGCGGCGCGGTGTTGGCGCTCATACTGGCGTGGCTGGCCTACAGGATTGCACACGGCCAGGTTTAGGGCGACTGAGCCACCGAGAGAATCATATGACGTGCCGACGACTGCCACGTTCATTTGTATCGGTATCTCGTCGCGTCTTCGGTAATTGCACTTCGCGCAATCGAGCGGCACGCTGATTGGCGTTCTGACGGCAAAGAGTAGTGGCCGCGTGCTGAACGATGATGGCTGCCTCGGGGTAGACAATTGCCAGGGCATGTTCCACGAAAGTGAGTGCCTGTGCACGTTCCGCGGTGTCGACAACGGCGCCCCCGCCGCAAGCAGTTCCCTCTTATTGCGCACCTCGATCATGACATTTCGTTCGCTTCGTTCCTTGCCGACAGTTGTCGCCGCGCTGATCGGCTGTTCCGGCGCACCGGTGACCACCGCGGCGGCGCCGGCGCAGTCTGTGTCGACGTCGAGCACTGTGATCACCGAGAGCGACGTGCAGCGTCTCCTTACCGCGCTGGCCGACGATTCGCTCGAGGGCCGAGGAACAGGCACTCGCGGGTCAGCGAAGGCGGCTGCGCTCATTGCGAATGAGATGCGTGCCGCCGGACTCGAGCCTGCTGGAGACAGCGGATATTTCCAGCGCGTGCCCATCGCTGTTGTCATGCGCACAATGCGCGATGGCTCGACGCGGCAGGGACTCGATCTCCTGTCGAGCGTTGCGGCATTCGATACGATGCCGGTGGCGCAGCGTCGGAATGCGGTGAACGTCGTAGGAATCCTGCGAGGAACGGATCCCGTGCTCAAGGACTCCGTCATCCTCATCGATGCACACTACGATCATCTCGGCATTGGCAAGCCCGTCAACGGCGACTCGATCTTCAATGGTGCAGACGACGATGCGTCTGGAACGGTGGCCGTGCTAGAGATCGCAAGGGCGATGGCCAAGGGACCTGCGCCGAAACGCACCGTCATCTTCGCCGCCACGACTGGTGAAGAAGTTGGACTGCTTGGTACGCGATGGTATGTCCTTCATCCCGCTGCGCCGCTTTCGAGAATGACAGCGAACCTCGAGATCGAGATGATTGGCAGGCCGGATTCGCTTGGCGGTGGTGCTGGAAAAGCGTGGCTGACGGGATTCGAACGCTCGAGCATGGGGCGCATGTTCGTGGCCGCTGGGCTCCCGATCGTCCGCGACATGCGCCCTGAGCAGGGCTTCTTCGCTCGCAGCGACAACATCGCGTTCGCCAATGCAGGCATTCCAGCGCACACGTTGTCGTCGTTCAACATGCACAGCGACTATCACCAGCTCACTGATGACGCGACTCGCGTCGACTTCCCGCACATGACGTCGGTCATTCGCGCCGGCGCTGCCGCTGCTCGGCTGCTCGCCGATGGCCCCGCGCCGCGTTGGTATCCCGGCGGCCGTCCCGTTGTAGGGTCGCCGCAAGTCACAACGCCTGTCACCATCCCTGCGAGGATTGCGCCGGCGCTGGCGACGCCGGCGGAGAGGATGGAGCGGTACACGACCGTGCGCCTACAGGCGGATACGCTGGCGCTGACCAGGAAAGAACGACAGATGTTGCCGCTGCTCATCGACGCCGCGCGTGAAATGCATGGCATCTATTGGACGCAGGTCATCGGACCGCGCGACTCGGTGATGGCACGGATCACCGATCCCGTCTCGGCGATGTTCGCCGACGTGAACGTTGGGCCGTGGGACCGGCTCGACAACAACGTGCCCTTCGTACCAGGCGTGGGCATCAAGCCACTTGGCGCGAACTTCTATCCGCGCGACATGACGAAGGCGGAATTCGAGCGCGCGGTGGCATCGGGCGGGAAGCACGCGGACAGCTTGAAGTCACTTTACACGATGGTGCGCCGTGACGCGTCGGGTGCGCTCG
>JBDTXZ010000516.1:0-3686 GCA_040005935.1 bacterium
TCAGCGGACTGCACCGCTCACCTCGGAAGGGGTTCTCGGTGGAGTTCGCCGATTTCCGTCCCTATCAACCTGGCGACGATCTGCGGTATGTCGATTGGAAGATTGCGGCACGGGCCGACCGCTGGGTCGTGAAGCAGTACGAGGAAGAGACCAATCTCCGCGCGACGCTCGTGCTCGACGTCAGCCGATCGATGGAATGGAAAGGTGCTGTCGGCCGGCTCACGAAGCGCGTGTACGCAGAACAACTCGTGGCGGCGCTCGCGTTGCTCCTCCTTCGGCAGCGCGACGCGGTCGGTCTCATTCGCTTCGACAACGTCATCCGCACGAGCGTTCCGCCGCGCGCGCGTACCACGCAGTGGCGTCGCCTCGTCGCCGCACTCGCCGAGCCGGCGGGCGGGCGGGCCTCCGACCTGGCGACTGCCCTGGGCCAAGCGGCACGTCTCGTCACGCGTCGCGGCATGGTGCTCCTGGTGACTGATCTTCTCGTCGATCCGGAGCCGGTCATCACAGCCATGCGCGGACTTCGCGCTGCCGGTCACGACGTCGTCGTCTTCCACGTGATGGATCCCGCGGAGCGCGACTTCGGCATGACGGGCGAAGCGCAGTTCACCGATCCCGAGTCATCACTCGCCGTCCCTGCTGCGGCGGAAGACGTACGCGCCGCGTATCGCGAGACGGTCACCGAAGTCGTTACGGAATGGCGCGAGGCACTCGCCGCTATGGGTGCCGCCTATGAACTGGTGCTTACCGACCAGCCATACACGATGCCGTTGCGGCGAGCATTCGACGCGCGCCAGCGTCGGCCATGACGTTCCTTGCGCCCCTGTATCTGTTGCTCGGTGTCGCTGCTGGCGTGCCACTCCTGCTGCATCTGCTGCGGCGCAACATCGCCACACGCGTCGACTTTCCAGCCGCCCGCTATCTCGAGCGCGCCGAGCAGGAACACAGTCGCTCGCTGCGGTTGAGAAACCTGCTCCTCATGCTCTTGCGCGTGCTCCTGGTGCTCGCGCTCGCGATTGCCGCCGCCCAACCATTTCTTGCTGGCGTTGGCGTGGGGCATGGGCCGACTGCGGTCGCCATTGTCCTCGACAATTCGCTCTCGACCACCGCCGTCAGCGGCGGAGCGCCCGTCTTCGGGAAGCTCCGTGACGCAGCGTCGTCGCTCCTTGACGCGGCAACGCCCGCGGACCGGCTGTGGCTTGTCACTGCGGATGGACGCGTGCGCGGGGGATCGCGCGAAGCACTGCTCGCGGAGGTCGCGCGTGTCTCGCCCGAGCAGGGAGCAGGCGATCTCCCCTTAGCCTTGCGACGAGCGGCGGCGGCCGTGCAGGGCAGCACGCTACCGGCGCGCGTCGTCGCTGTTGCGACAGACGGCCAGCGGAGCGCGTGGACAACATCAGCGCGCGTCGACGTTCCCGTTGCGGTTCTCGTCCCGCCCGGAGATCCTCCGCGCAATCGGGCCGTATTGTCGACGGAGGCAGATCCGCCACACTGGACGCCGCGTGGCTCGATCACCGCCCGCCTGGACGCGACGGACTCCGTTGGGTATCGCATCGTGCTGGGGTCACGCACGCTCGCCCGTGGGGGAGTGGCGCGCGGTGAGCCCATACAACTTCGCGTGGCTCCGCCCGAGCGAGGTTGGCAGGAGCTTCGTGTCGAACTCGAGCCCGATGATTTTACAGCCGACGACGCGCGCTACGCGGCTGTGTGGCTCGGCCCCCCGCCCAGCGTCAGTATCGATCCCGCAGAAGGCCAGTTCGTCGCCACTGCCCTCGCGACGCTGATCACCGATGGCCGCGCGGTCAATGGACGCGACGTGCGCATCGCGTCGGCGGATTTGGTCCAATCGCTGCCCGCTCTTATCACTCCACCAAGTGATGCCGTCCGCCTCGGCGCTGCGAATCGGTCGCTGGAACGCCTTGGCGTTCCCTGGCGGTTTGGTCCCGTCGAATCTGCGCCGGCAATCGTGCGCGGCGTTCGGCTCGATGGCGTAACGACGACGTCGCGCTATCGATTGGTTCGCTCGGGGACGACGTCGTCCGACACACTTGCGACAGCTGCTGGTGAACCGTGGATCGTGTCGGGGCCGGGGTATGTTCTGGTTGGTTCGCGGCTCGATCCTGGCGCCACCACGCTGCCTGTGCGCGCGCCATTCGTTCCGTGGCTCGCCGACATGATCGGGCTTCGCCTTGGTGCACCGTCCGGCGACGTTGGGGCTCCGATTGCGGCGACGCCGGGCGCGGCAATCCATTTACCAGCCGGCGCCGACGCCATCGAGAACTCCAGCGGCACGCGTCGCTCGATCACGGCGGAGCAGGCCGTTGCACCGGATGAGCGTGGCGTGTGGTTCGTCCTGCGTGGCGCTCGGCGCATCGGCGCCATCGTCGTCAACGCACCGGCCGAGGAGTCCGCGCTCGCGCGCGTGCCAGCGGAGGTGCTCGCGCCGCGACTCGCCGGCGTGCGCGGTCGCGCGGCGCAGCGCGTGGGCGCGTGGGTGAGCGACAGTTTTGCCGGCGGCAACCGCCGTCCTGCCATCACACCACTGTTGATCATTGCGTTATTGCTCCTAACGGCCGAAGCCGTTGCTGTCCGCACCACCCGTTCAAAAGCAGCCTGACATGGCGTCCTGCACATTTTGTCGTCCTGAGCAAAGCGACGACCGTGTCATCCTGAGCGAGCGAAGCGACGACCCTGTCATCCTGAGCGAGCGAAGCGAGTCGAAGGATCTGCACCTGCCGTCCCGCCGTTTGCCCCACTCATTCTGTGATGCTTAGCTAGTGTCCCTACCCAGTCTGCTCGACGCCCTCGAACGCCTGCCGGCGTTCGCGCGTGTGTTCAATACGCTGCCCGCCCCGGCCCGGCAGCTTCGCATTGCCGGGCTTCCCGGTTCGGCAGACGCCGCGCTGGTTGCTGCGCTCGCACGGCGACTTCCCACACGTTTCCTCGTTGTTGCGGCTGACGGTCTTCCGCAGGCCGAACGCCTCCTCGCTGATTTGCACACGTTGCTCGACGAAGCGCCAGTTGCGCTCTACCCGCCTCGCGAAGGGTTCGGGGAAGTCGAGCCGCACGTCGAAGTCGCAGGCGAACGCGTTGAGACACTCGAACGGCTCGGGCGCGGTGAGATTCGCATTTTGCTCACCACGCCGCGCGCACTCCTGGAGCGCACGCGATTGCCTGGTGCGCTCGCCGATCTCCGTATCGAGTTGCGGAAGGGCGACGTGCGGAAGCCGCGCGAGCTTGCGGAGCATCTCGAGCGCATTGGATTCGAGCGAGTGCCGATGGTGGAAGACGTCGCGCAATTCGCGCTGCGCGGCGGAATTCTCGACGTCTACTCGTTCGGCATGACCGACCCCGTGCGCATGGAGTTCTGGGGCGATGAAGTGACGGATCTACGCCACTTCGAGCTGACCTCGCAGCGCTCGACGCGCACCGTCGATCTCGCCGTCGTGCTGCCGGTCGATGGCCAACTCAAGGAAGAGGCGACGCAGGGAGAGCGCCTCTCGGTGTCCGCGCTGTTTCCGCCGGACACACTGCTCGTGTATCCCACGGGAACGCACCTGCTTCCTGAGCTCAAGCGCACCTGGGACGAAGCGCAGCATCATCTCGATCTCGCGCGTCGTCGCGGCGAAGACGTTGATCCACGTGAGGAACTGTTCGAATCGCCCGAGCGCACGTCGGCGACGATG
>JBDTXZ010000517.1:0-3668 GCA_040005935.1 bacterium
CCGAGCACGGCGCATGGCGGCCGGAATGAAGACGCGCGCGCAATCCAGTTCCGCGGCCGCGGCTTCCACGCTGCCCGCGCGTTCGATTTCCCACGTCGTTCGCGAGAGCACCGCCGTCGCCACGAAGATGTCGATCGCCGCGTTGGCGAGGCGAAGCTGAAGGAACTGCTTCTGGATCACGTCCTTCCCGTGCTTCATCAGAACGCCTTCCACGGCAAGAGCGAGCGAGTGTACGATCGCGGCGACAGCGTCCGCTTCCTCGAAGAGCGCGTCATGCACGTGGCTGAAAACCGGCCTGGTGATCTGCCGCTTCGCGCGGCCGGCGACGTACGACCCGATTGCACCGAGCGAACGAAGCGGATCCCGGAACGCCTTGCCGAGGGCCTTGAGTCGCTCTCCAGGCTGCTGGAGCGCCATGAGGGCAATCAGCGCGCGGAGAATCTCGTTCGTGCCCTCGAAAATGCGGTTGATGCGGGCGTCGCGCACGGCCTGCTCGTACGGAAACTCCTTCGAGTAGCCAATCCCACCAGCGATCTGTAGCGCGTCGTTCGCCGCACGAAATGCCAACTCGCTCGCAAAGATCTTGCACGCCGCCGTCTCGAGCGAATAGTCGATGCCGCCGCGATCCACCATCCCCGCGGTCAGCATCCATGCCGAGTCAGCGGCGTACGTCTCGGCGGCATTGATCGCGAACTTCTGCTGGATCATCTCGAACGAGCCAATGGGCTTCCCGAACTGCTCGCGCTGCTTCGCGTACACGAGCGCCTCGTGCATGATCCGCCGCGCGCCGCGCGCGGAACCCGCCGCCAACCCGAGCCGCCCCGAGTTGAGAATCTCGAGCGCGAACTTGAAGCCCTGACCAACCTCGCCGAGTCGATCTTCTGTCGGCACCTTCACGTTGTCGAAGGTCACCGTGCGCGTATCGCTCGCCTTGATGCCCATCTTCTCTTCTGGCTTGCCGAGCGCAATGCCCGGCGCCTTGGCATCGACGATGAAGGCGGTGACGCGTTGCTTCGTCGTGCCATCAGGCTGCGTCACCGGAACCTTGGCGAAGACGGTAAAGAGCCCCGCGTAACCAGCATTCGAAATCCAGATTTTCGTGCCAGTCAGCGTATAGTACGAACCATCCGCGCTGGGCGTCGCACTCGTCGTCATGGCTTGCGCATCGGAGCCGGAGCCTGGTTCTGTTAGACAGAACGCGGCCACCGTTGTGCCGGCCGCACAGCCTGGGAGCCACCGTTGCTTCTGGTTGTCGGTGCCAAAGAGCGTGATGCCCTTGCAGCCAATGGATTGGTGCGCGCCGAAGTAGACGCACAGCGCCGGATCGACTTCACCCACCGCGCCGAACATGCGGCTGAACACCCGCGCCGATGCGCCGTACCCGCCGTACTCCTCCGGAATGTTGAGCCCCATGAGACCCAACTCTCCCATCCCCTTGCGCACCGATTCCGGAAACGTCGCGTTGTGGTCGAGCTGCTTCGTGTCAACGTTGTCCGCTGCCCATGCATGAAATGCGTCGAGGATCAGGCCTAGCTGTTCCTTCTCCTCCGCCGCGAGCGCGGGGAAGGGAAAGACGAGGTCTTCGCGAAGCTCGCCGAGGAAGACGCCCTTGGTGAAGGACGGATAGAGATCCGGGTTCGCGAGGTGAGGCGCGTTTGCCGGATGCTCGGACGTCTGGGTGGAGTACGTATCGGTGGAAGCCGCAGGTGTTGAAGTCACGCGATCAGCTCGGGGTGGTGGGGCACCTGTAATTAACGGCGTGTGATGCTCCGGAGACAACCGCGTCGGCGCGGCGCTGCAGCTCGCTGAGAATCGCCATTCGCTGGCTTTCCCGCGGGCCGAGCTCGCTCGCGAGCGCCCGATGTCTCCAACAGCACGCGAGCGCCCAGCGTACTCGTAGTGCGCAGTCGTCACGGCCAAAGGTGCCTGCCGCCGTTCCATTGAACAATGCGGCGGCCCCCGACATTCCGGACCCTCCCATCGACACGCGGCCGGCCCCGCTCGAGTTGCCAGTGTCCCAATCTCAGTGCGAACGGCGAACGTCGTCGTCGACTGATTCAACGTTTACGAGCATACCAATGCCCATTGCTTCACGCAGGTGCTCGGCGGGTCGCCGTCGTTGGGCGACTATCGCGCTCGGATTGCTCACGGGAGCGTTCGTCGCGCTTCCTCGCGAGAGCGCGTGTGCGCAGCAGCGCCTCCCCGATCGACTCGCCGACAGCACGTTCTGGCGCCTGATGACGGAATTCTCGGAGCCATGGGGCGTGTTTCGCTCGGAAAACTTCGTGTCGAATGAGACGTCGTTGCAGTGGATCATTCCCGAACTCCAACGCACCGTATCGCCTGGGCGCGTGTACCTCGGCGTTGCCCCCGACCAGAACTTTACGTACATCGTCGCAACGAAGCCGAGCATCGCGTTCATTGTCGACATACGTCACCAGAATGCGGTGCAGCACCTGATGTACAAGGCGCTCATCGAGACGTCAAAGGACCGCGCCGAGTTTCTCGCGAAGTTGTTTTCGCGATCGCCGCTCGTTGGCGTGGACTCCGCGTCGCCGACGCACGCGCTGTTTGATGCATTGGCGAACACGCGCGCCGACAGCGCGCGCTACCGCGCGAACATGCGCGCGATCATCGATCAGTTGACGAAGACGCATCACTTCGTCCTGGGCGACAGTGAGGTGGTCTCGCTGAACTGCGTTTACGGCGCCTTCTTTACGCAGGGTCAGGTCCTGAATTACAGCTACAGCTCCGAGTGCAGAAACCCGGGGCAGTTTGGTTTCATGCGTCCCGGCGGGGGCGGCGGCGGCGGTGGTGGTGGCGGCGGTTCATTCGGCCCGATGGGGATGCCGAGCTTTCTCGAGATGTCGCTGGAGACCGATAGCGCGGGAGTAAACCGCGGTTACCTCGGCAGTGAGGCAAACTTTCGCGCGCTCAAGGATTACGAGGAGCGCAACCTCATCGTGCCGATCACCGGGAACTTCGCGGGTGACAAGTCGTTGCGCGCGGTGGGTCTGTGGGCGCGCGAGCACGGCGCGCGGATTGGTGCGTTCTATGTGTCGAACGTCGAACAGTATCTGTTCCAGCAGGGTGATGAGTCGTCGCGCTTTTATGAGAACGTCGCCACGCTCCCGACCGATTCGTCGAGCACTTTCATTCGCTCCTTCTCGTCTGGCTATCGCAGCGCGGGGACGTTCAACACACCGCTCAAGGCGCAGAGTGGTCGGTCGCTGCAGTTGATCAGTAGTGTCGACGATTTGGTGCGCGCGTTCAAGGCCGGCGGAGTGCATTCGTGGCTCGAGGTGATTGCGCGTTCGCGGCAGTAAGTCGTCCTCCAACGCGCCGCACTGTCATCCCGCACGAGCGACCGCTCGTGTCGGGATCCACGCTTCGTCACGCGTGGCAGGCTCAGACAGCGCCGCAATGGTAGATCCCGACACTCGCTTCGCACGTGCGGGATGACAGATGGAGGTGCTTCGCACGACAAAGCCTTCTTCAATTTGTGCCGCTTGACAGATTCCAATGGTAAGTACATACTTACCATACAATGTTTTATTACCAGCAAGCACAGCTCGACGCTTTGGGGGACGCCACTCGGAGGGCGATCGTCGCTCGGCTACTCGGCGGTCCCATGCCCGTGGGGAAGATCGCGCTCGGATTTCCCATGA
>JBDTXZ010000518.1:0-3665 GCA_040005935.1 bacterium
GTATCACTATTTTCCTGGCGGCAAGGAAGACATGGCCGAGCAGGTGTTGGCGCACATGGATGGCCTGCTCGAGACGAGTCTCTACGCGCCGCTCCGATCGGCGCGCCAGCCGGCGAAAAAGCTGAGCGCCATGCTCGATGCCATTGATGCCTTCTATGAAGGTGGGCGGAAGGCCTGCCTGCTCGAACGGTTGTGTGCCAGCGTGGATCGCGCGCGTTTTCGCCGCCCGTTGCAGCGAACCTTTGCGGCCTGGATGGATGCGGTCGAGGCCATCTGCATTGAGGCCGGCCTATCCAAGGCCGTCGCGCGCGGGCGAGCCGAAGACTTTGTCGTTCGCATCGAAGGTGCGCTCGTGGTGTGCGCCGGCACCGATGACTACAGCGTCTTCGCGCGAACGATCAAAAGTTTGAAAGCGACGACGCTGGCACCGTGAGCGCGGCCCCCCCCAACGCGGTTTAGTACAAACTCAGCTGCTCCGTGTGCGATGTGATGGCGTCCATTCGCGGAGTGAACATCCGTTGATGGGCGAATCCATCGGCGTGACGGATCTCGACATTCATCCTCTTCGGCACCAACGCGCGCACCCGTTCGGCCGACAATGTTCGCCAATGCTCGTCCGTCATGGGACCCGTAACGCGAATGCTCAACACGGCGTCGCGCGGGGCAGCCACAATGATCGCGCGAAGAGCACGTTCGAGCGCGCATGGATCGATCATGTCGTCCACCGCCAACTCTTCGCGCACCATTGGCCTGGCTGGCAGCGGTCGAAACTCCCAGCGCACCCCGCGCTCAGTTTCGCCCAAGCCCAACCGCACCACCATGAAGCCCTTCGTCTCGTCGGCCTCGGCGAACGACGTCCGCTCGAGTGAGCCGGGGTAAAGCACCGGCGTATTCACCGGACGTCGCTGCAAATCGGTCGTCAGCACTTGATGACGATGGATGTGGCCAGAGAGCACCGCCGCGAACTCTTGCGGGATATCACGCAGAGCGATGACGTCGTCCGCAGTCCTGAAGGTAAAGTTTTGGGGACCCACCGTCGCTCCCTCGACACAGTGATGGATGCAGAGGACGTGTCGCGCTTGAGGTGCGCTGCGCCACCCGGTCTGTTCGAGTATCTCACTGAAGCGCGCTCGAACGTTGCGACGCTCATACGGAAAGCCCGAAAATGCGATCACCTCACCGCGGACGTCGAGGTGGAACGTCCGCGGTCGGTCAAAGACGTGTAAACCGGGATGCGACGCGAACTGTGTGTGTGGCAAACGCGATCGTTCGTGATTGCCGGGGACGATGAAAACCGGCACGCCGCGCTCCGCGAGGCGCCGCAGCGGCTCATACGCCTGATGCGCGACGGTGGGCGCAACCATGGGCCGATCGAAGACGTCGCCGGCGTGCACGACGATGTCGACGTCTCCAGCGAATGCCGGTTCGAGCGCGGTGTTGTAGTTGGCCAAGAAGTCGTAACCGCGACGCCGTCGCTCGACGCGCGGACGCACGGGCAGATCGAAGCCAAGGTGCGAGTCTGCCAGGAGTAGGATCCGAACGTCTGGGGTCACCCGCGAAAACTATAACTGCCGGTGTGTGTTCGGTAGGTTCCAAAAGAGAACTAAGCCGTTCCAGCGAATCTGTGACCGGTAGCGCATTCGCCAGGTTGCCCCTCCAGTTGCGTTAACGCGCCAAGGACGGCGGGCCAATGTCCGCCTTCTCCACGTGTTTGCGTTCGCGATGTGAGCCGCCATCGCAGATCCGATCACGCACTCCAGACGCAGGAGAATTGTGTATGCCTTCCCGTTGCTTCACCCGGTTCGGATTCCTGGTTGCAACGCTCGCGTTTACCGCATCGTGTCAGGATGACACGAGCGTTAACCCGCGCGCTGAGCCCTTCGATGCCGCAGGCGCCATGACGAAATTCGAGCCCGTCGCCGCCGTGCTGGATCAAGGCATCTTCACGTCGTTCGAGGGTGAACTGCCGGTCTTTGAACACTTCTTCCGCTCGGGCGATTCGTCGCCGGGAATTCCGCCCGGTGTGATAGGATCGACATTCGTGTACGATCCCGCGTCGAAACTGTACGTCGTCGATCCGAATGCTACCGGCACGCCCGCCACTGGCGTGCGCTTCGTTCTGTACGCGTGGGACCAAACGCGGCTGGCGCCGGCAACTCCGCTAACGCGCGTCGGCTTCGTCGACCTCGCTCCCGCAAACGGCAGCAATACCGGGGAAGCGACACGCATCCTCATCATGCGTGATGCGGGTCAGACGGCCATCGCGGACTTCGTGGTCGCGCACGGTGCAACCCCGGGACTACAGACATTCGGCATCGCCGGTACGGCCACTGATGGGTCGACGACGATGAGCATCGCGGTCGACGGAACCCGGACCGATGCGAACCCTCATCACCTTGTGTTCGATGTGACGCTCTCATCGCCGGCGCTCGGAGTTCGTGCGGTTGAGCGACTCACATTCGATCAGGCGACCGCGGCGCTCGCAGAAAGGCTCGAGCTCAATTACGACGGGCACACGCTGACTGATGAAAACGTCGGCAATGGGCTCGAGGTGAAGTTCGATGGCGCGTTGTATTCGAAGGTCGTGCTCGCAACAGCCGGGCAATCGACCAAGTATCTCAAGCCCGATGGGTCGGCTCTCGCCGAGCGCGACGTCGCCGACCTGAAGGCGCTTCTCAATCGCGTTGTTGCCACGAACTTCTTCTGGATCGAATTGGTGTGGCCCTGACGATGATCAACGGGCGCGTCGCACTGTCCAGCGACGCGCCCAGTCGCTTCGTGCGTCACCCGACGACGTTTACTTCCACCGTCTGGAGACTCCATCCAGCCGATTCGGCTTTCGAGTTGCGCTGCTGAATAGCGGCACCGAGTTCCAGCGTGCCAGCGATCTGGTCAACCGGCGGCGCCAGTGCCGCGATGACCGTCGTCTTCGGGCCCTGAATCGTCATGTCGGTGTACTCGCCGAGTGGATACGTGAACACACGGAACTTGTAGGCGATGTTCATGTTCAGCGTGACGTGAAACTCCACCAGATGTGTGTGACCCGTCTTCACACGGTTGAACGCGATCTGCGCTCCTGGGTCAACGCCAGCGGGAAACCCCGAGCTGAAGAGCGCCTGCCCTGTCCCCGCGGGCCACGTCGGATCGACCATCATCGTTGAAAAGATGGTGAGGTGGCTCGATCCGATGATTGGCTTGGCAGGGCTGAGGATGATGGGCGTCGCCACAGCGACGAGGGCACCGGCGGAAACGCCGAGCGCTTTCGCCTGCTGCGCGGACGTCATCGCCACGAGCTTTGTCGAGCGCAGCTTCGTGACTGTAATGCCGAGCTTCGTGGCGATCGTGTTGGCTTGCGTATCCCGGGCTACCAGCTTGCGTGCAGGCATGTGACGAGGGGTTAGGCGTAAATGCCGACGGCGTCGCCAGGCTCCGCGAAGATACCGATGCCACCTTCCGCGTCAACGTGACCCGATGCGTTGAACGCGTTACGATTACTGAGCACCTACGGCATCACGAGCGGAGCCATGACTGAGCCACTGCAATTAGCGGCGCCCGAGGACCACGTCTTTCCCACGCTGTCGCCGGCGCAGATGGAGCGCATCGCGAAATATGGCCACGCTCGATCGGTCGATCGTGATGAAATCCTTCTCGAGGCGGGTGCTCCC
>JBDTXZ010000519.1:0-3665 GCA_040005935.1 bacterium
GGGATGTAAAGCCCGAGAACGTTTTGCTGCAGGACGGGCACGCGCTGGTCGCTGATTTTGGCATTGCGCTCGCGCTCGAGGAAGCAGGGGGCGAGCGTCTTACACGCACGGGCCTCGCGCTTGGCACGCCGCAGTATATGGCACCCGAGCAAGCGGCAGGCGAGCGCGCGCTGGACGCACGGGTCGATGTGTACGCGCTCGGCGCCGTGTTGCACGAGATGATCGCTGGCCAACCGCCGTTTGCGGCGCCGACACGACAGGCCGTGGTGCGAGGCATGATGCATGAGTTGCCGCCCACGCTGGCAACGCGCCGGCCAGACGTCGCGCCATTCATTGATGTTGCCGTGCGGCGTGCATTGGCGAAACGCCCCGTCGACCGGTTCCCCAGCGCGGCCGCATTTGCGGCGGCGCTCGCGGTGCCAATTTTGACGTCGTCGGGCGGGTTCAACTCTGGATCGACAACGTCCGACAGCGGGCCGCACGGCACACGCCGTGGCCGCACGGTGTCCGCTCGTGCCGCGCTGTATGCCGCTGCCGCGACGCTGTTGGTAGGTCTTATCGGCGGCCTGCTCGTCGATCGCTCGTCGTTTGTCCAGCGCTGGACCGACAATGCGCCCGCTGACGTTCTCGGCAGAAAACTCCCGCCGCAACGCCCGCCGCTCAATGTCTCTGGCGACGTGACGCTTTCTGTTGTCGACCGAACGGGACGCGTGTTGAGTGGTATTCCGGCGCAGCGTCCATGGACGCCGCGGTTCTCTCCGGACGGACATCGCGTGGCATACGGCGCAGTCGGCGCCGGGCGTGAGTCGAGCGACATCTGGGTCACGGACATCGATGCAGGCACGACGCAGCGCCTCACCGACGACGACGGTGACTCCAACGACCCACAGTGGAGCCCCGACGGTAAGAGCATCGCGTATTCGGTCAATGCGCCGGACGGAAAGGACGTCGTGGTGCGGCCATTGGCCGGCGGTACGGCGCGCGTTATCGCAGCGCGTCCGGGAATGCAGTTCCCCAGCGACTGGCTGCGCGACGGCAGCGCGCTGCTCGTCACCGATGATGGCGGTGGTAGACAGCACGACATCGTCGTACAGCCGCTCGACGGCTCTCCGTCGGCTCCGTATGCAGTGACCAACGCGGACGAGATGGCCGCACGCATATCTGCCGATGGTCATTGGATCGCGTACACGTCCGACAACTCTGGACGACCTGAGGTCTACCTCGATTCCTACCCGCGCAGCGGACAGCGGATGAAAGTTTCCTCGGGCGGGGGAATTCATCCCGCGTGGCGCGGCGACGGGAGCGAGCTCTATTACTGGCGTGATGGCGAACTCGTTGCTGTGCAGTTCAGCGCGAAATGGGGAGCCGCCCGACCGACACTCGGCGCGCAGACTGTTCTATTCAAGGCGCCCTATCGGGGGGCCAGCCTCAACACGATGTACGACGTGTCGGCCGACGGACAGCGCTTCGTGATCGTGCGCGATCGGTGAGCGTGGCTGCTGCTGCCGCTTCTCTGTGGGCCGCTGTTGGACGTCTCCGCGTGACTCGGCGAATATCAGGACTACGGCGCTTGCTCCGCTAACGCTGATGCAACGCTTTCCTCCGACCGCCGCACTATTACAGGTGTGACGATCGTACTGCGCCCTGGAGATCCACCTGACACCACGCTCATACGCCGGTTTCTCGACGGCGACGAGCGGGCATTCACGACGCTCTACGAGCGACACACGCCGCGACTGCGCATGACAGTGCGCCGGTTGCTCGGCGCACTGACGTCAGATGTCGACGACGTTGTGCAGGATAGCTGGCTCGGTGCGTGTCGGGGGATGCACCGGTATCGCGGCGATGCGGTATTCGCATCGTGGTTGCGCGCGATTGGAGCGCGAACGGCGTACGCATGGCTCGCGCGGCGCGGACTGCGCGACGTGGAGCTGGACGACACCATCCTTGACCATCGCGTGGAGTCGCCAGCGGCGGCGGTGGACCTCGAGCGCGCACTCGACGCGCTACCAGACCAGCAACGAATGGTCGTCGTCCTCCACGACGTCGAAGGCTTTACGCACGAACAGATCGCCGAGCAACTCGGCATGGCAACCGGAACGTCAAAGTCAATTCTCTCACGAGCCCGGCGCATCCTTCGCGCGCGGCTCGCCGAAGGAGCATCGAATGTCGAACGATGATCGCGATAAGCGTCCTGCGTATGACGGCAAAACCCGCGAGCTGTTCGATCAGCTGCCACGCGAGCTCGAGGCGGAACCCGGCGAGCTCGCGCGAACGACTCACGCGCTTCGCCGTGAAGGATTCTTCCACGCGCGTCCGTCGCCGTGGCGATGGCCGCTCGCCGCGGCGGCCGGACTCGTGCTGTTTGTCGGGGGCATGGCAATCGGTAACCGGGTCGGGCAGCGCGGTTCGCTCGACGCGATGCTCTCCCGACGCGATCTCAGCGTCGCCGACCACGTACTCCTGCTGCAACGCGCAGGATCGGCATACGTGCAAGCGGCACAGTCGTACGCTGATGCCACGGCGCACGTCGATTCGAACGCCGTTGAAGTGGCCAGCAAGGTCTTGATGGGCGCGGCGCACGCCGTCGCACGCAGCAGTCTCGACGCCGGCCTCTCGGCACGACTGACGACGGCGCTTCAGCCGGCTGCACGCCAACCGATGATATGGTATTGACCATGCGCATTTACTCGTACATCAGTCGGACCGCGGTGCTGCTCGCCACGGCCTCGGCGCTCCAGGCGCAAGGGTGGCAGAGCTGTCTCGCGCGAACCCCAGCGGCCATTGGTATCAACTCGTTTCAGTGTGCCAACTGCGAGTTCAACACGACGTCTGACGGCACGATCCCCTACACGTTTTCCACTGAGCCCGTCGTGCTCAAGGTCGGCTCGGGCAGCGCCCTGATCGCGGGCGACATTGTTGAGGCGATCAACGGCCATCCAATCACGACGATCACCGGCGCCGCGCAGTTCGTGCACCCGCCGACGGGTAAGAACGATCTCACCGTCAGACGCGGACGTGACCGTCGCGTATTCACTGTATCGCTCTCCGGTGCAGACTGTGCGCGCGAACCGCGATCGGCGAGTACCGACTCGGCCACAGTCGCTGACCTACGTCGCGCAATCACAAGCCCTGACTCCGCGAAGGTGAACAGCATGCTCGCCGAGATGCGTCGCTTGCTCGGTCGGCTGGACTCTCAGACGACTTTGCGCCGCCGCGTCGTTGGGTCGGTAACGCCGGGCCGGACGCCGCTGTACGTCATCGACGGGATAACCATGGATGGAGCGGCGGCAATGGCGGGATTTGGCTCAAATGGCGGTTTCGGCTTTGCGGTCGCGTGCAATCCGTCGTGCCATGCCGCCACGGGTAAGGAAGGCACCACGTCATTCACGTACTATCGCTATACCGAACCGCCGCCAATCATCGCGGTGCGGCCAGGCGGTCCGGCCGATCGAGCGGGAATCAAGGTCGGCGACGTAGTCACCAAGGTCGACGGCATGAGCATTCTCGAAGACGCCGGAGCGCTGCGACTCTGGAGTGTGCATCACAGGGACAATATCCTGCTCACGGTCCTCCGGGATGGGAAAGAGGTCGGCTATCCTATCAAGGAGCCGTAAGCAACGACGCGAGACGATGACTTGCCGGAGCGCGCGTTGCCACGGAGG
>JBDTXZ010000520.1:0-3664 GCA_040005935.1 bacterium
GCCCGAGCAGCGGATCGACGGCGCGCTCCGGATGCGGCATCATGCCGAGCACGTTTCCGCGCGCGTTCACGATCCCCGCAATGTCGCGCATGGAACCATTCGGATTGTACGACTCGGCCGCCTGGAGTGTATCAGGCGCATACCGAAAGGCGACATGGCCTTCGCCCTCGAGACGATCGAGCGTCTCGTCATCAGCACTGTAGCGGCCGTCCCCATGCGCGATGGGCAACGTGACGATTTGCGCGCTGTCATACCCCGACGTGAAGAGGGTGTTCGCATTCTCTACGCGCAGCGAGATGGGAGCGCAGACGAACTTCAACGACGCATTGCGCAGTAATGCGCCCGGAAGCAGTCCCGCCTCGCAGGCAATCTGAAACCCGTTGCAGATCCCGAGCACGGGCGCGCCACGCCCCGCATGCGCAACCACTTCGCGCATGATCGGACTGAATCGCGCAATCGCACCGGCGCGAAGGTAGTCGCCGTAGCTGAAGCCGCCCGGCAGCACGACCACGTCGGACGACTGCAGGTCGTGATCCTTATGCCACAAGTACACCGCTTGTTCGCCGAGTGCCTCGACGACGGCGCGATAGGCGTCGTAATCGCAGTTGCTGCCCGGGAAGGTCACGATGCCGAACTTCATGACGTGGACACCGACGCGATCTCGAAATCCTCCGTGACTGGATTGGCGAGCAACTGCGCGCACATGCGATTCGTCTGGTCGCGCGCGTCGGACTCGTTCGGCGCATCGATCTCGAGGACGAGATGCCGGCCAACGTGCACGCTTGTCACGCCGCCGAAGCCAAGCGTATGAAGTGCATCCGCGACGGCTTTGCCTTGTGGATCCAGCAAGCCTTTGCGCGGGACAACATGAACGGCGACTCGATAGCGGGGCAAGGTCATTCGTGCGGTTCAGTCGAGGGAATGGGTGCCGGCGGTACAGGAGCGGGAACGGCAATGGGAATCGGTGCGCTTGGCGCCTCTGTCGGCGCCGGCGTGCTCACCGGGCTTGGCGGACGTGTAGGCGGCACAGCGTATGGTGAGCGCGACTCGGCCTCGTCGGTGCCATCGTCGAAGCCTCCGTCGCCACCGCTACTGCCTTCGTCGCCATCGGTGTCGGCACCTGTAGGAGCGCTACCGTCTGCAGGGCCGCGCTCCTTGCGCTCCCCACGGCGGCGACGGCGCTTGCGCTTACGCACCGGCGCCGACTCACCGCTCGCGACAGCCACAGTACCCTCCCCGCCATTTGTAATGCTGCCCACTACCTCAGATTGAGTTGGCGCGTCAATGGGACGTTCACCAATAGCCATCGGCGCGACGTCATTCTCCGAGGCAGCACCTTCGGTGCGTGGCGGACGCGGTACGCGCTCCGGTCGACCTTCCTTCTTTTCGCGCTTCTCTCGCTTGTCCCGACGCGCCGCGCGTTCTGCCTCAGTGCGTTCTGGCCGCTCAGCGCGTTCCGTGCGGACAGGTCGTTCCTCGGTGCGCGGGGGACGGAGCGATGCCGCGGTTTCGTCGCGCCCGCGCTGCTTCTTCTCCCGTTCCTCGCGGGCTGGACGGATCTCGCGCCCGCTGTGACGCGACGCGTGCGCCGGCGCAGGACTGATCTCGAACTCCTCCTCTTCCTCGTCGTCCTCGCCCTCGGAGAGGTCGTAGGGGATCGTCGGTTGGCGACGTTCGAACAGGCCGCCAATGAGCCAGCGAATCGGACCCCACATCACATACAGCAGGCAAAGCGGAAAGAAGAACTCGAGGCGGTTCGTCGCAAACAATGTCGCTGACGTGACTAACAGCAACGTTCCAGCGAGCGCCCGCTTGCTGCGCCATCCTGTGCGCGGAAATACCGGATACGGAATGGGGCTGATCATCAACGCCGCGAGCGCCGCCATCAGGAAGCGAAGCAGCTGCTGCCAAGGCAGGTTGCCGACGGCGCCGTAGTTGTACAGCCACGACTGGCTGAACCAGTAGTACGACGCAAGCGTGCAACCGGCGGCAGGGCTCGGAAGGCCGGAAAAGTACGTCTTTGCCGTGCCGGCCTGCTCGATGTTGAAACGTGCGAGGCGCATCACGGCGCACGCAGCGAACAGGAAGACAAACACCCACTCCCATCCATCGCGATTGAGCACCGCGAAGTACATGATCATCGCGGGCGCGAGCCCGAACGAAATTGCGTCAACGAGTGAGTCCAACTCTTCACCGAATTGACTCCCCGCGTTTGTCGCCCGCGCGACACGACCGTCTAGCGCGTCGCAGATGCCGCCGAGCAGCACGTAAACGCCCGCCCTGTAGAAATCTCCACGCGACGCGGTGATGATGGCGAAAATGCCGAAGAACAGGTTGAAGAGCGTGAGTCCGCTTGGAAAGAGCACGACGGCCCGCCGCATGTTCGGCCGCTTGACCCGTCCCTGTTTGAGGGCCGTCATGGTTGTACGAGCTCCGCAATCACGGTTGACCCGGCAATCGGCGCGTCGCCAATCTTCACCTTGATCACCGCGTTCATCGGGAGAAAGACGTCAACGCGCGACCCGAACCGAATGAGTCCCATTCGATCGCCCTGGTTGACCGTCTCGCCCACCTTGCTGTAGGTGACGATGCGTCGTGCAATCAGGCCGGCGATCTGCCTCGTGAGAACGCGGCCGCGCGATGTCTCGATGCCCACGGACATTTGTTCGTTCTCGGTGCTCGACTTCTCCGCGGCCGCATTCAGGAACTTGCCGGGATTGTACTGCACGTAACGCACGATACCACTCACCGGATAGCGGTTGACGTGCACGTTGAAAACGTTCATGAAAATCGAGATGCGATGCGCGCGTCCGCCCATGAATGCTGGCTCGTCCACATCCTCGATGAGCACGACCTTCCCGTCCGCGGGCGCAATCACGACTTGTTCGTTGCGCGATCCGGTGCGCTCGGGATCGCGGAAGAAATACGCGACCCACAGTGCGATGATCGTGAGCAGGAACGCCAATAGCCAGAGCGGCCACGACCTTCGGTTGAGCGCCAGCGCGTAGGTGCCCGCCGCAATGAGTGCGGCTATGGCGATGAAGATGAGTCCTTCTCGAGCGAAGCTCACGGCAATCAGGTCAGAGGGCGGAAATATCGAGCGGCTCGCCGGTAATTCGCTGGAACGCCTCCAGATACCGCGCGCTCGTCGCCGCGATCACTGCATCGGGCAAGGGCGGTGGCGGTGCGTCGCCATTCCATCGTCCGGCACGCCGCTCGGCGTCCAGATAGTCGCGCAACGGCTGCTTGTCGAAGCTCGGCTGCGCGCCACCAGGCGCGTAGCGGTCGGCAGGCCAGAAGCGCGAGCTGTCCGGGGTAAGTACTTCATCGATCAGACGAATCTCTCCATCGGCATCGCGCCCGAATTCGAACTTCGTGTCGGCGATGATAATGCCGCGCGGTGCTGCGAGATCCCGGCCACGTTCGTACACCGCGCGGCTCATTCGCTCGAGCGTGTCGGCCGTTTCTGCACCGAGCACACCACGCGCCACACTCATCGGGATGTTCTCGTCGTGTCCGGTTTCCGCCTTGGTCGCCGGTGAAAACAGCGGCGGATCAAAGCGATCGCTCTCACGAAGTCCCGGCGGCAGGGGCTCACCCGCCAAGGTCCCGGTTGCGGTGTACTCCTTCCATGCCGAGCCACTGACGTAGCCGCGCACAACGC
>JBDTXZ010000521.1:0-3663 GCA_040005935.1 bacterium
TTGCGGAGCATGTCGCCGCAGGTGTGCCGACGGTGCCCGTTGCGGTCAACCGCGATGACGTGCCGGCCGACCTCGTCGAGCGCGAGCGTCGCATCTTCTCGGAGCAGGCCGCTGCCAGCGGCAAGCCGCAGAACATCATCGACAAGATGGTCGGCGGCCGCATCGACAAGTACTACAAGGAAGTCACGGTGCTCGACCAGCCGTGGGTGCGCGATGACAGCAAGACGATTCGCGATCTCGTGAAGGGCCTGGGCGGAGACGCATCGATTCGCCGTTTTGCCCGCTTCCAGATGGGTCAAGAGTGACCTCACCCGTGGCCGAGCTTCGCTACCCCCGCGTGCTGCTCAAGATCTCCGGCGAAGCGCTCGCCGGCGATCGAGGCCTCGGATTCGATTTTCCCACGATCGATCGTATCGCCGACGAGATTCAATCGGTTGTGAAAACGGGTGCGTCGGTCGGACTCGTGATCGGCGGCGGAAACATCGTCCGCGGCTCGCAGCTTTCCAAGATGGGCATGGATCGTGTCAGCGCCGACTACATGGGCATGCTCGGGACGGTGATCAATGCGCTCGCCGTGCAGGACATCCTCGAGCGCAAGGGCATGGAAACGCGTGTCATGACGGCGATTCGGATGGAGGAGCTCGCCGAGCCGTATATTCGCCGCCGTGCGCTCGCTCATCTCGAGAAGGGGCTCATCGTCATCTTTGCAGCAGGCACTGGCAACCCCTACTTTAGCACGGACACTGCTGCGGCTTTGCGTGCAATCCAGATCAAGGCGCACGTCATCATCAAGGCGACCAGCGTGGACGGAGTGTATTCTGCCGATCCGAAGCAGGACCCAAATGCAAAGTTCTACGAGGAGATCAGCTACCGCGACGTCATGCTCGAGGAGCTGAAGGTGATGGACCAGACCGCCGTGACGCTCTGCAAGGAAAACGCACTTCCCCTGATCGTGCTGAACATCCATACAGCGGGCGCGATTGCCGCAGCAGTTCGCGGTGAGCGCGTCGGAACCCTGGTCAAATAGGTCCGATGAGCACAATTCCAGAGATCATGAAGGACTGCCGCACGTCGATGGAGAAGGGCCTCGAGGCTGCAAAGCGCGAGTTTTCTTCCGTGCGCTCAGGCAAGGCGTCGCCGAATATGCTCGACACCGTGCGAGTCGAGATGTACGGCCAGCAGATGATGCTCAATCAAGTGGCGAGCATTGCCGCTCCGGAACCGCGCACCATTCTCGTGACGCCGTTTGACAAATCGCAGGCAAAGGTCGTCGAGAAAGCCATTCGCGACTCCGATCTGGGGCTCGAGCCATCGTCGCAGGGCGGCGTGATTCGCGTTCCCTTGCCGTCGATGAATGAGCAGCGCCGCAAGGACCTCGTGAAGATCGTGCACAAGCTGGCGGAGGACGGAAAGATTGCTGTCCGTCACGCGCGCACGCATGGGCGAGACGGTCTCAAGAAACTTACGGGCGTGAGTGAAGACGACGTGAAGCACGCCGAGAAGGACTTGCAGAAGGTGCACGACGACTACATCGCGAAGATCGACCAGATGATCAAGGCCAAAGAGGCCGAGATCATGGAAGTCTGACGCGAGCGACGAGCAGCATTCGTCTGCGCGCATGAGCGAACTCGCGAAGCGCACGCTCTTTTCCATCATCGCCGCCCCGCTTGCGCTCTGGATAGTGTTGGCGGGAGGGGCTCCACTTGCCGCGCTGCTCGCCATCGTCAGCGCGGTGGGCGCCTGGGAATTCTTTCGCATCGCGCGAGCGGCCGGTTCTCGTCCGCTGGATGACGTCGGAATTGCACTCGCTGGCATCGTCCCACTCGCGATCCACGCGCACTATCTCGGCATCTTCATCGCGAAGCCCGCCTTCGGCGCCCTTCTCGTGTTGCTGATCATGGGCTCCACGATCTGGTTGCGCGGCGTATATGGCGGTTCACTCGGCGCCGCTGCAACGACTGTCTTCGGGGTGTTGTACACGGCGGGGATGCTCGGATTTGGTTATGCGATTCGCTACCACAACATTGTCGCGGGGTATGACACCGTGGGCGCGAAGCATCTGCTCCTCGGTTCACTCTCCATTCCCATCCCGCCTGGCGGAGCGCTTTTGATGTTTCCGCTTCTTGTAACGTGGGCGTCGGACATTGGTGCGTTTTTCGTGGGACGCACGCTCGGGGGCCCCAAGCTCATCCCATCAGTGAGCCCGGGTAAGACGATTTCCGGGGCGGTTGGGGGCCTGGGTGCGAGTATGCTGATCGCGTACATCTATGGACGCGGAGTCCTGGTGCCGGTGGCGCATCTCGGGTTTTCTCCATGGGGCGCACTGTTGTTCGGCCTGCTCATCAGTGTCGCAGCGCAGGTAGGAGACCTCTTTGAATCGCTTCTCAAGCGCGAAGCGAAGGTAAAAGACAGTTCGCGCATCATTCCCGGGCATGGCGGCGTTCTCGATCGCTTCGATAGCCTCATATTCGTGCTGCCAGTTGCCTACCTGTTGCTTGGGTGGCTTCCCATCCCCGTGTTCCCGTGACGCCGCGAGGTGTCGCGATCCTCGGCTCGACCGGATCGATCGGTACAACGGCACTTCGGGTACTCGATCGGCAGCGCGCACGTTTTCGCGTCACCGCACTGACCGCGTTTACCAATGCGCCTTTGCTTGAGGAGCAGGCACGCCTCTTTCAAGCCAGGTATGTCGGTCTGGTTCAGAAGGGCAGTGAAGGTCCGCCGGATTGGTGCCAAGGTGAGGGCGACTCGTGCCTCATCGATGCGGCGACGCGAGACGACGTGGACATCGTCCTAAACGCCGTCGTGGGCGCCGCTGGCCTGAATGCGACACTCGCGGCGCTGGGGAAGGGGAAGCGTGTCGCCCTTGCGAACAAGGAATCACTCGTCATGGGTGGCGCTCTGGTCACCGATGCGGCGCGTAGGGGCGCAGGAGAGCTCGTTCCCGTAGATAGTGAACACAGCGCGATCCTTCAATGCATCGCGGGCCGTCCCTTGAGTGAGGTTCGGCGCCTTGTGCTTACCGCCTCGGGAGGTCCTTTCCGGGCGTGGTCGCCGGAGCGGATCGATGCGGCGACCCTCGGCGATGCGCTGCAGCACCCCACGTGGCGGATGGGACGCAAGATCACCGTAGACAGTGCGACACTCGCGAACAAGGCGCTGGAGGTCATCGAGGCGCATTTTCTGTTCGGCATTCCGTATGATCGGATCGATGTCGTCGTGCATCCGCAGAGTGTTGTGCATTCATTCGTTGAGTTCGTGGACGGGAGCGTGCTGGCGCAGCTCGGCGCGCCGAGCATGGAGCTACCAATTCTCTACGCCCTGACCTATCCGGATCGCGTGTGTGACACCGGCGTACCTGCCTTCGACCCGGTGGCGCTCTCTCCCCTGCAATTCGAGCCGGTTCGGCGCGCAGAATTCCCCGCACTGGATCTTGGGATTCTGGCAGGCCGTGCTGGGGGGGCGGCTCCCGCGATTTTTAACGCGGCGAATGAGCATGCCGTGGCACTTTTTCTTCAGGGCGCGATTCGTTTTGGTGACATCGCTCGCGCCATCGACAGCGCACTCGCCCGTCTGGGCACCGCGCCCGGTGGGTCGCTGGACGCCATTCTCACCGCCGACGCCGATGCGCGCCGGCACGTGCAGGAGTTGTTTCGATGCTAG
>JBDTXZ010000522.1:0-3644 GCA_040005935.1 bacterium
GAGCGCGGGACTCTATCGCAGCACCAAGCCGCACGTGCGTGTGGAGCTCGGCGCATCGGGCATGGCGTGGAAGGAGGTCGGACACAATCGCGTGACCATCGCAAAGAATCCGAAAGCGCCTGCAATGGCCGCAACGCGCATCATGCTCGAGAAGTCGCTCGCGTCATTTCGCGACGGCAGCGCGCCGCCAGCAACCGCTGAAGACGGACGCGATGCGATCGAGGTGTTGGCGGCGTGCTATCGATCTGCCGAGTTGGGCCAACGCGTGAAAGTGGATGGGGCGGCGGAGTTGCTTGACTATCGTTTCAGTTAAGGCGTGTTGTCGCGGTGCTGCCGCTGCTGGCATCCTGGTGGTATCAGCGTGCAGTGCTGGTCCACCGATTCCTGTCGGGATTTCCGTCGACACGACGGCGCGGTTTCAAACAATGACAGGTTGGGAAGCAACCGCCCAGGCAGGGCATGAGAGCGCGGCGTATCCACTGTACCGGGATACGTTACTTGCCCTGGCCGCGGGCGATCTTGGATTGAACCGACTCCGACTCGAAGTACGCAGCGGAGTCGAAAACACACGCGACTACTATCGCGAAGGCCGGTCAGGGCGACTCGACGGCAATGCGTATCGGTGCGGGCGATACGAAACCGTGAACGACAACGACGACCCACGCGTCATCAACTGGAACGGGTTCAAGTTTTCTGAATTGGATCGCACCGTCGAGACGCTGGCGTTGCCATTGCGTAAAGCGATCGCAGCGCGTGGTGGCCGCATGGTGCTCAACGTCACGTACGTCTCGTTTCTGCGCCAATGTCCGCAAGGGCGTCGCTACGACCACACCGATGCAGCGGAGTACGCGGAGTTTGTGCTGGCGACGTCCATGCACTTGCGGGACAAGTACGGCCTGGTGCCGGATCTCTGGGAGATCATTCTCGAACCGGACAACACGGACGACTGGAGCAGCGCGGCGATCGGCCGTGCGATTGTCGCCGCCTCGGCGCGTCTGCACGAGAACGGATTTGCCACGCGATTCGTCGCTCCGTCCAACACGGCAATGGAAGCTGCGCTGCGCTATTACGACGTGATCAGGACAATGCCCGGGGTGCGAGGCGAGTTGGCTGAACTCTCGTACCATCGGTATCGCATCAACACGAACAGTGTCTTGCGCGAGTTCGGAGTTCGTGCGAAGCAGGATTCAATCGGAACGTCGATGCTCGAGCATATTGGCAGTGACGTCGATGATCTCTTCGACGACCTCACGATTGCGAACGTGTCCGCGTGGAGCCAGTACGCGCTGGCACACACGAGCGACAAGGATCGCGGCGGCCTCTATTACATCGTCGATGAGAGCGACGCGAAGCATCCGGTGGTCCGCGAGGGATCGCGTACGCCGTATCTGCGGCAAGTATTCCGCGCGGCGCAACTCGGTGCGACGCGCATTGGCGCTTCCAGTGACCTCGACGCCGCTCGGCCTGTCGCGTTCCGCAATCCGGACGGCCGAATTGGTGTCGCGATTCGCACGACGCGATCAGCGCGATTGACCGTCAGCGGACTTCCCGCTGGCCGCTACGCGATCACGTTTGCAACGGCCAAGCGCGATCGCGGCGCGCTCCTCGACGCGGTTCTTACCGCGCGCGGACGTGTCATCGCTGAGATTCCGGCGGCTGGCGTTCTTACGATGCTTGCACGATGACTTCCACCTCGACGGCCATTTCTGCGTATCGCGACGTCCCCGTCGCGGTGCTTGGCGCAACCGGCTTCATCGGACGATGGGTGGCGCGAGCGCTTGCCGAGGCGGGGGCCGAGTTGACGGTCGTGGGTCGCGACAGGCGGTCGACCGAATCGGTGCTGCGCGACCTTGGCATTCGCGGAACGGTCGTCACGGCGGAGCTCGCGCAGCCGCATCTCGTGCACGATGTGCTCGCGCAAGCGCGACCGGCCATCGTGTTCAATCTCGTCGGCTATGGGGTGGACACGTCGGAGCGAGACGCTCAGGCGTCGAGAACACTGAACGCCGACCTTCCGCCGGCGATTGCTGACGCGATGGCAGAGCTCGTGAGCGATTGGCGCGGACAGCATGTTGTGCACACGGGTTCCGCACTGGAGTACGGCACGGCGCCGGGTGACCTGGAGGAGCACACCGTTGCGACGCCCACCACGCTGTACGGGCGCACAAAACTCGATGGCACGCAACGCCTGCATGCTCGCGCAACGCAGCTCGCCGTGCGCGCCGTGACGGCGCGCTTGTTTACCGTGTTCGGGGCTGGCGAGCATGATGGGCGTCTCTTGCCCTCGATCCTCGCCGGTGCGCGGACGAGCGTACCAATCCGCTTGAGCGCGGGCACGCAGCAGCGTGACTTTACGTACGTCGCCGATGTGGTCGAAGGATTGCTGCGACTTGGGGCGCTGTCGACGGCTGATGCCGGAGTCGTGAACCTCGCGACGGGTCTGCTGACGACTGTCCGCCGCTTCGTGGAGATTGCCTCTGGTGTGGCAGGGATTGCCGCGCAGCGGTTGGAGTTCGGTGCGTTGCCAGCGCGCGCGGAGGAAATGCATCACGACCCGGTGAACATCGCTCGCCTGCGCTCTCTTGTCGACTGGTCGCCCGCTACGACAATTGAGGAAGGTGTCCGGGATACGCTCGCGCAGAAGGCCGCCCCCTAGTGGGACGAATTCGCGCGCTTTTTTCGCTAAGCGGTCCGTGTTCCGGTTTGTGCACTGGGTCGACGTCATCCGCGCCGGTGCGAAAAGATGTGCGTACTGTTTCATTTTATGTGATGTTCGCGCAGTCCACTAAAAGCTGGCGAGCTTGAACCGTTCCGATGAGAGAACTTAGGGCGCTGCTCGCACGATCGACCCGGACATTCGGTGTCGCGATGTTATTGGTCGCGCCGCTACAGAGCGCTCAGCAGGCACGGCGTGGTGGCGTGATTGATGGAGTCGTTAGCGACACAAGTCTCGCACCAATCGACCGCGTCACTGCCTCCCTGCTTGCGACGGAAGTGCGCGTCACTACTGGCACCACAGGCAGGTTCCGAATTACGGGAATTCCTGCCGGCCGCCACATTCTGGAGCTCAGGCGCCTGGGCTACGCACCCCTTGTGTCGATGGTGACCGTGACAGAAGGCGACACCGTGCGCCTATCGTTCATCATGGAGCCCCTCGTCACCACGCTTGCCCCAACGGTGGTGACGGGAGAAAGGCCCTCCGAAAAGATGCGGGAGTTCGACGCTCGGCGCCGTGCCGGCTTCGGCCGCTTCTCACGGAGAAGGAAATCGGCGCCAGAAACGCCTCCTTCGCGGGAGAACTCCTGCACTCTATTCCAGAGGTTCAAGTTCGCAGTGTAGGAAACGGACAGACGGCAGTGAACCTGAGAAGCGGCCCCGCGCCCTGCGCGTACGAGGTGTTTTTGGATGGTAGATCGCTACCAGCGCCGACGAACCTGGACGACCTGCCGCGCCCGAACGATCTCGCCGGCATCGAGGTCTACTCCGGACCAGCGACAGTTCCGCTGGAATACAAGCGCCCCGGCGGCCGTGCCAGTTGCGGCGTCATCCTTGTGTGGACGAAGACTGCGCCGTAACGCGCGCAGCGTCGAACCGTAATTTGCCGTCCTGAGCGCAGCGAAGGACCTCCACCTGCGTGCCTCCCT
>JBDTXZ010000523.1:0-3643 GCA_040005935.1 bacterium
GGCTGCGCCGGCCTCACGAACGCTGGGGTCGGGATGCTCGCTCGGCTCCCGAATTTGCGCGAGGTCCGGGTGTCCGGGAGAGGGATTCGAGCAGCAACAGGGTGAACGGTGAACGGTGAACGGTGAACCGTAAAATGGCGTTTGCAGTTACCGTTCACCGTTCACCGTTCACCGTTCACTGTTCAATCTTGTAGATCTCTCGCTTGCCGTGATCGACGAGGTCATGGTAGCCCTTCATCACCTCCTCGAACTGCTTCGCATCGTCGGCCGTACCCTGCGGCATCGCCATCATATCTTCGAATGCCTGGAGCGTCGGTACCTCCATCTCCGACACGACCGTCCAGTACTGCGACGCGCAGAAGTCTGTCATCACTTTCATCTTCGGCATGCCGAGCTTCTCGCTGAGCTTTCCCATGGCAAGGAATTTCTCGACCATGGGACGAACCTTGCCCGGCTTGCAATACATGGTGTCGCGGACGAGATACATTGCGTCCTCCAGAGTATGTGTGTGCGACCCTTCGGTCTCCTGAATGTCCCCGTCCATGAACGAGCGTCAAGCGGCCGCATCAATCGTGCGCCGCCTTCTCGCGACGATGTGCCTGTTGTCCTTCGGAGGGTGCGCGTCGATCGGCAAGGTGATCGCGTCCATTCCCACGTCCTCCGGCTCGCTGTCATCAGGGTACCGCATCGTCGCACCGGCGTCCGTCTCGGACTCGCGCGCCGCGTACATGATCGAGCAACTCGCGCACGCGGACGTCGTGTTCTTCGGTGAGCAGCATGACGACCCGGAAACCCATCGCGCCGAGGCCGAGCTGCTCGACGCGATTGGCCAGACTGGGCGACCCATCGTGCTGTCGCTCGAGATGTTCGAGCGGGACGTGCAGCCCGTTGTCGATGAGTACCTCGCGGGCCGAATCACGGAGCGTGACTTTCTCGCACGCGTGCGGCCGTGGGAGCGCTACGCGACCGACTATCGGCGACTGATCGAACTCGCGAAGGCGCATCACTGGCGCGTCGTCGCGGCGAATGTGCCGAGGACGCTGGCGTCGGCTGTTGGGCGCAAAGGCCTGGCGGCGCTCGACACGCTCACCGGAAAGGATCGTGCGAGCGCCGCGCGCGACAACCGGTGTCCGCGCGACGACTACCATGCCCGATTCATGGAGTCGATGCAATCACATTCGTCCGGAGCCGGACCGTCTGCGGCGGGCGATTCACTGCCGACGGCGGTGGCGGAGCGCTTCTATCTCGCGCAGTGCGTCAAGGACGAGACAATGGCCGAATCGATTGTGGACGCGCGGCTCGACGCACCGCGCGACGCGATTGTGGTCCACTTCGATGGCGCGTTCCACAGCGACTACTCGCAGGGTACGGTCGCTCGCGTAAAGCGGCGCCAGCCGGGATGGACGATTGCCGTCGTCAGCGCGGTACCGGTCGCAGATCCGGCCATCGCGCCGATCGTAACGCAAAGCGGTAAGGCAGACTTCGTGGTCTTCACGCGGCAGGCCACGCGTCGTCTGTGAAACTTAGAGGCCTCCATTGTCGTCCTGAGCCGCAGGCGAAGGACCTGCACCCGTAGTTTTGCTCAGGCGGCACGTGCAGGTCCTTCGCTGCGCTCAGGACGACAAACGCTGCGCTCAGGACGACAACCGGTACATGTCAAATTCGATTGCGAAATATGGAATGCGCCCAGTCGTCGCTCTGGCGCTGATGCATCACTCGGCAGGCGCGCAGGCCGCGCAGAGCATCCACCGACTCGATGGCTCGACGATCACCGCGGCGCGCGCCGACTCGTTTGCCAGGCAGACACTCGCCGCCGCTCGAGTCACAGGCGCGCAAATCGCCATCGTCGATCAGGGGAAGCTGGTATGGAGCGCGGCATACGGCCTCCGTCGCAAGCAGCCGGAGCTCCCGATGGATCGCGAGACGACGACGTGGGCGGCGTCAATCACCAAAAGCGTCTTCGCGACTTACGTGATGCAGCTGGTGGAACGCGGCGAGTTCAACCTCGACGTGCCGGTTGCCAAACAGCTGCCACAGCCGCTAAGCGCGTACGCGCCGTACAAGGAGACAGCGACAGAAATCGTGCGCGATTCCGCGTGGTCGACCGTAACGCCGCGCATGCTGCTGGCACACACCTCGGGTTTGGCCAACTTCGCGTTTATCGAGCCAGACAAGAAGATGCACTTGCAGTTCACGCCGGGAACGCAGTTTCGCTATTCCGGCGAGGGCATCAACCTCGTGCAGTTCGTCATCGAGCAGATGAAGCACGCACCGCTCGACACCTTGATGCAGGACGCGATCTTCACGCCGCTCGGCATGACGCGCACCGGCTTGACCTATCGCAAGGAATTCGAAGCGAACGTTGCGGACCGCTACAACGCCGACGAGGGGTTCGTGTCACAAACGCGGCGCTCTCCGGCGCGCGGCGCAGGATCAATGACAACGAGTGCCGAGGACCTCGCGCGGTTCGCGTCGGCGCTGTTCGCGGGGTCGATCATCAGGCCGGAGACGCGCGCAGCGATGCTGCATCCCTTCATTCAGATCAACACGCTGCACCAGTTCGCGCAGGCGCTGAACGAGGGTCCAGGCAAGGAAGCCGCTGACGTCGGGCTCGCCTATGGCGTCGGGTGGGGACTGCTGACGCGTACGCCGTTCGGTCCTGCGTTCTTCAAGGAAGGGCACGGCGATGGCGCGCAAAACTACCTGATCTGCTTCGAGCGACGGCAAGCGTGCATGATCCTGCTGACGAACAGCGACAACGGAGAGCTTGCCTTCCGTCCGCTGCTCGAGACCCTACTCGGCGACACCGTCACGCCGTGGGAGTGGGAAGGGTATACAAGCTCATACATACAGGCGAGCCGAAAAGCACCATAGCGCCTGGATGTCATCCCGCAGGCGCGAGCGCAGCGAGTGCGTGTCGGGATCGTCTGTGTCCGCGCGCGTGACGAACGTCACGGAGCAGGGATAGCAGATCCCGATACTCGCTTCGCTCATACGGGATGACAGGCCCAAGGCCTCGCTCCTCGCCTCGGGCAGCCATTGGAGCTATAATCGCGAGATGAAACCCAATCGATTCGCGATCCCACAAGACGGATCGCCAGACTCGCTCTCGCGCCGGGGCTTTCTCGGCGCAACTGCCGCGATGCTTGCCTCCGGCGCAGTGGTGAACGGCGGCGCCATCTCGACCGCGTACGCGCTCCAGACGCCGACGTCCGCCCCGAAGAAATACCCAATCGGCATCGAGCTCTATGCGGTACGTGGTGAACTCGCACGCGACCTTCCGAATACGCTGCGCACCGTCGCGCGTATCGGCTACGAAGTCGTCGAGTTCTATTCGCCCTATCTCGCGTGGACCATTCCCTACGCGAAGGGCGTCCGCACCCAGCTCGATGATCTCGGCCTCCGCTGCTTCTCGACGCACAACTCGTGGAACTCATTTTCGCCCGAGTCCATGGGCAAGGCCATCGAGATCAATCAAGTCCTGGGCGCTCGGCACATGATCCTCGCGTCGCCGCCGCCGAACACGACCACGCTCGAAGACTGGAAGCGCGCGTGTGGCCAGTTCACCACGGCGGTCGAGCAGCTCAAGCCGCATGGCCTGTTTCCGGGCTTTCACAACCATTTGATCGAGTGGAAGCCGATC
>JBDTXZ010000524.1:0-3642 GCA_040005935.1 bacterium
CCTCCCGTCGTCATGAAGACGATCGGGATGCCGTAGCGCGCATACTCATAGTGGTCGCTGCGGCAATAGATGTTTTGCGGATGACCGTTCGTATCCATGCCGTAATCGAAGTTGAAGCCGAACTTCCCCTTCGTGTTCACAGTCTCCATGAGATCGCCGAGCTCAGTGCTGAGCCGACGTGAACCAACGAGTTGGAGGTAGCCAGGCCCGCCGTGTAACAGCTCACCCGTCCTGGATTCGCCGGTGGCGTCGGCCAACGCGCCGCGACCAACCATGTCGATGTTGAGCTGCGCGACGATCGAATCGCGCGGAACCGTGGGGTGATCGGTGAAGAACATCGAGCCCCACAGTCCCTTTTCCTCGCCAGCGTGCCACACGAACAGAACCGAGCGCTTCGGCCGTACCTTCGCCTTGGCGAACGCCTCCGCGATTTCCAGGACGCTCACAGTGCCAGTGCCGTCGTCGTCGGCACCGTTGCTGATTGAATCGAGACGCATTCCGTGAAGCGCATGCAGGCTGTCCGTCATCACGCGAATACGCGCGATCTGCTCGTCCGTCAGTTTCGCGGGTCTTGGACTGTCCGCACCCTGGGGACGCGCGACCATGTTGTACACGCGAATCGAGTCGTGGTCGACAGGCGCGTTGCTGAAGCCGATGTGATCGTTGTGCGCACCGATGGCGACATACTGCCCCTTGAGCGCCGGATCAGAGCCAGGAAGAATCGCAACCACATTGCGTCCCGGTGCCTGCGCTTTCCCAATGATGATTGCGCCGCTCAGTGACTTGCCAATCGTGCCTGCCTTGGCGCCTTCGAGCGAACCAAAGAGCAGCGACGCGACGCGCGACGTAATCAGGACGTTCGGCGTTCCCGGCACCGCGCCATCACGCTGCAGTGACTGTATACGCAACGCACCGGCCTTCTGATTCTCCGGGCCGCGGTCGAGCGAAACGACGAACACGGCAACCGCACGCGCAATCCGCGCACGCAACGACGGGACATTCGGCAACACCACTCCAGGCGCCGGAACGTTAAACACCACTATCTTGCCCCCCATCTCGTCTGCGGACAGCCAGCTCGTGCTGTCGTTGCTCTCACCTGCGTACACAACGGGCGTGCCGTCGAGGACGATGCGTCGCTCTTCGCGCGCAATCGGAAGGAAATCTTTCGCGACGGTGAGTCGATCACTCCCGATGCTCACCGATGATGTGCTGTCGAAATACGTCGTGAACACCGGCAGGTTCTGGAAGTAGCCGCCGTTTTCACCGGCCGGCACGAGCCCAAGACGGCGCACTTCCTGCTCGATGTACGACGTACCTATCAGGTTGTACTTCGTACCAACCTCGCGACCCATCATCGAGTCGTCGGCGAAGATGTACAGCCGAGTCATCAGGTCGGCGGCCGTGATGGCTTCGACGGTCGGCTTGCCGACGTATTTGAGTGGTAGCTCGGCCTGCGAAGGAATCGCGGCGGTTTTCTGGCCTCGCCGCACAGTGGGACCTCTTCCGGTAACCTGCGCCGAAGCCACAGACGCAAAAACGAGCAGCAGGCCGAGCACGGTCGTGCTGGCTGAACGAACTGGCGACATCATATTCTCCATGGGGAAGTTGAACATCCGTTAAAGTTCGACGGTTGGCACAAACACGAAAGGGAGTAGTGATGATGTTGCAGCGGGACCTCTACCAGAAACTGCGCGCCGAGTCTGTCGTGGCGCATCAACGACTCGTTGATATCCTCCGCCCGTTCGCTCCTGCGCAGCTGCACGAACATCCCGAGCCGACGGGATGGAGCGTCGCACAGGTGGCAGAGCATCTGTGCGTATCGCACGAGACGACTGCGGCCGCTGCTGCATCAGTCTCTCGAAATGCACGCCCTGATGCCGGTGCCCCGGCGCGAGAATGGAAGCCGACGCTGCTCGGCAACATGATCGCGAACTCGCTTCAAAATCCACGAAAGCTCAAGTCGCCGAAAGTGTTTCAGCCGGGCCCGTCGCCGCGCAATGGTGTGGTCGAGGCATTGATCGGCTTTGAGCTGGAATTCGTGAGCGCGTTGGACAGTGCCCAATCGCTCGATTGGCGTGCGCTGAAGGTTGGATCTCCCGCACTCTGGTCATGGGCGCCAAAACTGAATTTCGGTGATGGCTTCAAGATTCACGTTGTGCATGTGGCGCGGCACACGAAACAGATCGAGCGTGTGATCGCAATGCTGTGAAGGTGTCGTCCATCCCAACCTGTCATCGCGCATGAGCGAAGCGAATGTCGGGATCTACCATCTCCGAACTGTGGCGTGCTTCAGGCGCATGTAGGGTAGATCCCGACACTCGTTCGCACTTCTCTCTCCTCCGGGATGACACTAGCGCGCGATACCGCGCCGCGCGCATTTTGCTGCATGCGAATCGCTGTCCCCCTCGAATGTACGCCCGGTGAACTCCGGGTCGCCCTCGCCCCAGATAGCGTTGTTCGGCTGGTGAAGGGCGGTCACGAAATCCAAATACAAGCCGGCGCCGGGGTACGCGCCGGCTTTCCCGATTCCGTCTACACCGACGCAGGCGCGTCCGTCGTCGAGAGCGCTGCGCTCTACGGCGGCGTGACACTCGTGTGCCGAGTGCAGCCGCCGTCGCGCGACGAAGTGGCGGCCATGCCGCGGGACGTCAGCCTCCTGTCTCTGCTGAATCCAGCACGAAACGGCGAACTGTTGGCGCAGATGGCCGAACGCGGGATCACGGCGCTGGCGCTCGAGCTTGTGCCGCGAATCACTCGTGCGCAGTCCATGGACGTCCTCTCGTCGCAGAGTACCGTCGCCGGATACAAGGCCGTCCTCATCGGCGCCGCAGCGTTGCCGAAATTCCTGCCCATGCTCACGACTGCCGCAGGCACTGTATCGCCAGCAAAGGTGTTCGTGATCGGCGCCGGTGTTGCAGGTCTTCAAGCCATCGCGACGGCGCGGCGTTTGGGCGGCGTCGTCTCTGCCTTCGACGTTCGACCTGCCGCACGCGAGCAAGTGCAATCGCTCGGCGCCGCGTTCGTCGCGTCGGAACTCGTCGCGGCGACGTCCGAGACATCGGGCGGTTATGCAAAAGCACAGAGTGCGGACGACGCGCAACGCACGAGAGACGCGCTGTCGGCGCATCTGCGCGAAATGGATCTCGTGGTCACGACGGCGCAGATCCCTGGCCGCGACGCACCGCGTTTGATCACAGCGGAGATGGTCGCCACGATGAAACCAGGCTCCGTAATCGTCGACCTCGCCGCCGAATCCGGCGGCAACTGCGAGCTCACAAAGGCCGGTGAGACCGTGCAAGCAGGCATGGTGTCGATCATCGGCCCGTTGAACATTGCGGCAAGCGTCCCCTTTCACGCCAGCCAGATGTTCAGCAAGAACGTGGTCGCCCTCGTAACACATCTGTCAAAGGACGGCGCGCTCGTCATCGACGCCGCAGACGAAATCACAGGACCGATGACCGTCGTGCGCGACGGACGCGTCGTCACGAATTCACCTTCCTGATGCTGCCGCAATGCTGATTCTCGAGCTCTACATCTTCGCGCTTGCCGCGTTCGTTGGCTTCCTGGTCATCACCAAGGTGCCACCATTGCTGCACACACCACTGATGTCCGCGACGAATGCCATTTCCGGCATCTCGCTCG
>JBDTXZ010000525.1:0-3630 GCA_040005935.1 bacterium
GCCGGCGCGCTTCACGTTCCGCCCGCACAGGCCATCGGCGCGATGGCGGTTGCATCGGCGGTGTGGTACGGGATCATCAGCTATGTCGCGTTCCACGCCGACGCGAGTTGGTCGGAACTCACGCGCCTCATACAGGACTCCGGAACGATCGTCGCCTTGGTGGCGACGGCACTTCTCGCAGTCGGACTGGCTGGATGGTACGTCCGCACGCGCCGGAGTCGCTCGACGTGAGCGACGTCGAATTGCGCGCGCGCGGGTTTCTGCTTGCGCGATTCACGGACTACGTCGCGCTCGAGCAAGGATTGTCGCCGCGAACTATCGAGGCGTATCAGCGCGACCTTGCCCGTTTCGCTGAGTACGCGGACATGAAGGGCGTGCGAGCGCCGGTGGATATCACCGCGACGCTGATGCGCGAGTACGTGTATCACCTCAAGGACCTTGGGCTTGCCCCCGCATCGATTCGCCGAAATGTGTCGGCGCTTCGGACCTACTTTCGCTTTCTCATCGGCGACGGACTCGTCGTACGGGACCCCAGCGAACGGCTCGAGACGCCAAAGCGGTGGCGCAGTCTCCCCGAAGTCCTGACCGTCGAAGAAATCCAGCGACTGCTCGCGTCTCCGACGCTCGATGACAACCTCGTTTTTCGCGATCGCGCGTTGCTCGAACTTGCATATGGCGCGGGACTGCGCGTGTCCGAGTGGATCACACTCGGCGTGCGTGACTTGATGCTCGACGAAGGACTTGTTCGCGTATTCGGAAAAGGAAGCAAGGAGCGTCTGGTGCCGATTGGACGCTCCGCGATTACAGCCCTCGCGGTCTATATTCGCGAACAGCGCCCCAAGCTCGAGAAAGGTGAAGGGAAGGGCATTCTCTTCCTCAATGCGCGCGGCAAGCCACTCACGCGCATGGGCGCGTGGAAAATTCTCCGCGGGCATGTGGATCGGGCGGGAATCACGAAGCATGTGTCACCTCACACGTTACGACACTCCTTCGCCACGCATTTGCTGGAGGGCGGGGCCGACCTGCGGGCCGTTCAGGAAATGCTCGGCCATTCCGACATCGCGACGACACAGATCTACACGCATGTGGACCGGGAGTACCTGCGACAGGTGCATCGGAGCTATCATCCGAGAGGGTGACGGAGACATCGGGCGTGGTGGTACTTTGTCACGCGCACACGATTGTATGTACTTCCCGTTTTCGAGTTCCAAACTCAGCGGCCACATGCTTCTCGTCATCGACAACTACGACTCGTTCACGTACAACCTCGTCCAGTATCTCGGCGAACTCGGTGCGGAGATCGTCGTGCAGCGGAACGACGCGATCACCGTACAGGAGATCGCGCGGATGGCGCCGGCAGCGATCGTCCTGTCGCCTGGCCCCTGCGCTCCTGCGCAAGCGGGGATTACTGTAGATGTGATCAGAGAGCTTGGACGCACCGTTCCAATCCTCGGCGTCTGCCTTGGCCATCAGGCCATCGGTGAGGCATACGGCGGCCACGTTGTCCGAGCGGCCCGAGCCGTGCATGGCAAGACTTCACGTATCGATCACGACGGGCGCGAGCTGTTTTCCGGCCTACCCACGCCGCTCGACGTTGGTCGCTATCACTCGCTCATTGTGGAGCGCTCTACGTTACCAGAGAGCTTGAGAGTCGTGGCAACGTCTGCCGACGACCCGAATGAGATTCACGCCCTGCGACACGTCACGCACCCGGTTTGGGGCGTGCAGTTTCACCCGGAGTCTGTGCTGACACCTCACGGCAAACAGCTGCTGCGCAATTTCCTCGACCTCGTGGCCGCGTGATTCGCGCTGCACTCGCGGGCCTGCTCGCGGCGCCATGGCTGCTGAGCGCACAGGACGTGACTGTACGCGAAGGCGCGGGCAGGCGCTCGGCAGAATTCATTCGCGAAGCACAGTCGCAACCGCACGTCGTCATCTCGGGGACCACGCGCCTCGAGCTTCCGCGCGACAGCACGATCACCACCACGCTGATTGTCATCGGCCGGCCGACCTACCTCGCCAGCAAGGTGCAGGGGAACGTCGTTGTCATTGGTTCAGATCTGTTTCTTCGTCCCGGCGCAGAAGTCAGTGGCCACGCCGTCGCCATCGGGGGCACTGTGTCGACCACGACGCTCGGCCGCGTCACCGGACGCATCGAGAGCTTTCGCGACGAGACCTACGACGTCACGCCGGGTCAGGGCGGATACACGCTCGACTATCGCACCATGAGCGTCGCCGCATCGATCCCGCTTTTACAGCCCGCGGGGTTTAGTGGAATACTCATTCCCTCATACGATCGCGTGGATGGCCTGTCGTTGCCCTTCGGAGTGCTGGGGACTGTGGCTGACGGGAATGTCGAGGTTGAACCATCCGTCACATACCGTAGCCGCCTCGGAGCGTGGGATCCCGCTGTCGGGCTGCGCATCAATCCGCTCGGTGCAGTGCGCTTTGCCGGGCGTGCAGGCTACTTCACGCGATCGAACGAGACGTGGAACTACTCTGACCTGTTGAACTCCGCGACCACCTTCTTCGCGGGGAGCGACAAGCGAAACTATTTCCGGTCGAAGGGCGGTGAGGGGCGTGTGTTTGCCCTTGTGTCGCGCCCAGGCTTTTCTGTCGAACCATTCGTGGGAGCACGCTACGAGCGAGTCAGCCCGATTACAGCTGTCGGCAACGTGTACAGCGTGAAAGGCAGGAAGTCCGACGAGAAGATCCTGCGTGTAAACCCGCTTGTAGAGGCGGGTTCGATCGGATCGGGACTAATTGGCGCTGAGATGTTCGACACAACCGGGCTGGTGACCAGCCGCTTGCGCGCGGAATTGGAGCAAAGCGTCACGAGCGTCACGGGCCGGACGAACTTTACGCAGGTTACACTCGACGGCCGCGTCGACTTTCCCACCTTTGGCACGCAGAGTCTGCATTTCCGCGCGCATGGGGTCGTGACCGCCGGCGACAGCGTTCCACGCGCGCGTTACGCGTACCTCGGTGGAAGTGGCACGCTGCCCGTTCTCGAGCTACTCGAAATGGGCGGGACAGAAATGCTCTTTCTCGAGAGCCGCTATGTGATGCCGATTGATCGTGTAGTACTTCCCATGATTGGTGCACCGATCGTCACGCTGCGACATATCCTCGGCGCTGCGGGGGTGAACCGATTGCCCAGCCTTGAGCAACAAATCGGCATCGGCTTGGGGCTGAGCGCGTTGCGGCTCGACTTTACACAAGACGTCGCGAAGAGCCGCGGGCACGAGTTCAGCGTCGGAATCTCGCTGTCGAAATAGTGTCCCTCGTGAACTAGCGCCGCACCCGCTCGCGCAGTATCTTGCTTGGCGTGAAAGTTGCATCCCGGGGCCGCCTCGCGTGAAGACGCTTGCAGTCATCCCAGCACGACTGGGCGCCACGCGCCTCCCCCGCAAACCGCTGCGCCTCCTGGCCGGCGTCCCCATCATCGTCCGGGTGTTCGAGCGCGTCGCGGCGCTTCGCGTCGCCGATCGCATCGTCGTGGCAACGGACAGTGACGAAATCGCCGGCCGCGTGCGCGAAGCCGGTGGGGAAGCCATCATGACATCCGCCGACCATCCGTCAGGTACGGATCGCGTGGCTGAAGTGGTGCGCGGTGCAGCCTTCCGCGGC
>JBDTXZ010000526.1:0-3630 GCA_040005935.1 bacterium
CGAGCTGCTCTTCGCGGATGAGCGTGAGCAGTAGATCGAGCGGCCCCGAAAACTGCGTCAGCTCGACGACGAACGAATGGGGATGCCCCGAGGGCTCCAGCAGTGTGCCCTCGACACGCAGGACGTCCTCGCTCATTGCAGCCATTGGGCTGCTGACGACACCACGTATGGCTCGACGCCGGTCATGATTCGTTCGGTGGCGACAAACGCCGGCGTGAACCAGATACGGAGCACGCCTTCGCCCATATAGAGGAGCGCTATCAGCACCAGCATGCCGTATCGCCCAAATTGCACGTAGCGAATAGCCAGCGGACGCGGCAGGAGATACTTCATCACGTGCGAACCGTCCAGCGGCGGAATCGGCAGCAGGTTGAATACGATCAGCCCGAAGTTCAGCAGCACTCCGATTGTCAACATTGCCTGCATGATTCCGACGGTCGGTACAAGTGCCGGAACAGCCCGAGCAAGCAATCCGACCAGCACGATAGCGACGCCACAGCCGAGCGCGATGAGGAGATTGGTGGCCACGCCCGCAAGCGACACGATGATGTCGCCGCGGCGGATGTTTTTGTAGTTGCGAGGATCGACCGGCACAGGCTTCGCCCCACCGAACACAACCAAAGGACCGTGAAGCAATTTCGATCCGGTCAGCATCACAAGCGGAAGCAGGATCGTGAGGAATGGATCGATGTGCTTGAGCGGGTTCCAGCTCAACCGCCCTGCTTCAAGCGCGGTGCGATCACCCTGCTTGAGCGCCGCATAGCCATGTGCGATCTCGTGCGCAATTACGGAAAAAAGCAGTATCGGCGCGACGAGCAGGATTGTCTGAAGAGTATGCAACTGGTCCGGGCGAGAACGGCGGGCGCTGAGCGGTGCGCAAGGCGTAAGGTAGTTGGCCCGTAGAGGAGAGTAAAGCGCCGCGCCTCGCTCGCCAACATCAAGCGGCAGCTTGACTTCGACCCCTTGTCCCGATAGGCTTATGGGCTCGCGACTCTCGCGACCTCTACTGAATTTTTGGAGATCTTTCGTGCCGAATATCGCATCCGCGAAGAAGAACATGCGGAAGTCGCGCGCCGCGACTGCGCGCAACCGCGCGCAGCGCTCCGCGCTCCGCACCGCGCTCAAAAAGGCCAAGGCGCCAACGGCTACCGCAGACGAGCGGACGCAGGCTGTCAGCCTCCTCGATCGCGCCGCCCGCAAGGGTCTGGTGCACAAGAACCTCGCCGCACGCCAGAAGAGCAAGATGGCCAAGGCTGCAAGCGCCTGACGCGCTTGTGATATCAAATGAAATCGCCGGTCGGCATCCCAATGCCGGCCGGCGATTTTGCTTTGACGCGTTGCTCGCGATCTCGCGTAGCCCTACAGCGACGCCAACTCCGCGCCACACCGCTCGCAATACCACTCTGTCGGATAGTTCATCGCCCCGCACTCGCCACACTTGAGCGACTTGACGCCGTCGGACAAGCTGTCACGGCGAATGGCAGAACGCCCCCCACTCGCGAGCAAGGGATCGCCTTCCTTCTCGATGACTGGAGAGCCGAGCGGCGTGATGCCTTCGGCCAAATGAACGATGGAATCCTCTTGAGACCGGCGCGCAAATCTGTCCTCGCGCGACTTCTCGTCGGGCTCGTCAGCAGGCGCGGGCTCAAACGCTCCCGTTGGAGTGTCGACCACCGAACTGAGAAAGGCGAGTTCGTCGAATCCCACTGAGCGGCGCGGCATTGGCGCGGTCACCTCGGATTCCGGCGACGAAGGCGCTGGTGACACCGGCGCGCTTGGCGCTGCGGGTACCGACGGCGCCGCCGCGCGTTCCCGTGCGGCCCACGGCTGCTGCGACGGCGCAACCGTCGACGCCGGAGTCGTCGTCGGCAGCGGCATCTCGGGTCGCGGTGGTACCGTAGCGGGCGGCGCTTCGACCGGCCGCGCTGGCACCGACGCCTCGGAAATCACTGGTGCTGGCGTCCGCACCTGCTCCGCAGCCGCCGGTAAGGATGAGGGCGCCGGCCGAACCGTCGAGTTGAGCAGTTCGCGAGTGCGGGTAAGCTCCTGCTCTACCTCACCACGTCGCATAGCCAAATCGGCGAGCGTCGTGTCACTCGCCGCTGACGAGCGCGCCCAGTCATCGGCGGATAACTCGCCCACGCCTGCGCGCACCTCTGCCTCGTCACGCTGGTCGACGGCACCCTGATGCTCCGCCGTCAACACGCCGAGGCGTGTCGCGAGCGATTCCATCTCGCCTCGCAGCGCTTCGGCGTGCGAGCCAAGCTGGACAATCACTGCCTCGAGCCGAGTCGTGTAGTCGAGATGCACACGCTCGAAGACATGCTTCGTCGTAGTCTCCCGCCGAGTCTGGAGCGCAGCAATCCAGCCTTCGAAACGGCGTCGCTCCTCCATCAGCGCGCTAACCACGGTTACTGCCGCGCCTCCCGTGGGAGACTCGTTCGTTGACGTATCGTGCCGATTGTCATCGTTCGTCATCAGTTACTCTCCTGCTGCGTCGAGTGCCAAGGCGGCTAGCGTCGCACGTCGCGCGACACGTAACGCCTCACCGTCACCGGGCGCGAGCGCGTTCACGCGACCAAGCGTTCGTGCGGTGAGCATGATGCGCGCCGCGTGCTCGAGACTCTCCATTCGTTGGTGCGCCAGTAAGAGTGTCGGACCGACCGTCGTTGCGCCATGATTCGCCAGCAAGAACCCGTCATGATGCGCCAGGTACGGCTCCAATGCGTCGCCGAGCGCTGGCGTACCTGGCATGGCATACGGGACGAGCGGCACGCCGCCTAGGTGAAAGATAGTCTCGGGCAGTACGTCGTCCATGAAATCCAGGCCCGCGACACTAAAACCGGTAGCCACCGGGGGGTGCGCGTGCACAATCGCGCGCACGTCTGGCCGCTGCTGGTAGATCCTGAGGTGCATGCCCACTTCGGACGACGCGGAGCCCGATCCAGTTTGTGTGGTGCCGTCGAGATCGAGTTCGACGAGATCGTCCGGCGTGACATCGACCTTGCACAAGCCGGCGCGCGTTACGAGCACGCGGCCTGACCCCAGTCTTACGCTGACGTTACCGTCCTGTCCGGCGATCAGGCCCGCCGCATATAGTCGATGGCACACCTTGACAATCTGGAGTCGCTCGGACATCTCGCCCCGCTCACTCGGCTCGGCGGTAAACGATGCGTCCGTCGACAAGCGTGCAATCCACGCGGCCACGCAACTCCATTCCTGCGTATGGAGTGTTCCGGCCCTTAGATCGGAATTTTGCAGGCTCCACCGTCCACGCCACGTCCGGATCGAATACGGTCACGTCAGCCAGCGCACCGCGCCTCAGCGAACCGCCGGGCAGCTTGAACAGCCGAGCAGGCGCGCACGCCATGCGCTCGACCAGCAGCGGAACGTCGATGATGTTGCGGTGCACGAGCCACGTGAGATTCACTGCCAACGCCGTCTCGAGCCCGATGATGCCGTTCGGCGCATCGGCGAACTCGCGTTCCTTTTCGTCATAATGATGCGGCGCGTGATCCGTCGCAATGACGTCGATCGTGCCGTCCTTGACGCCTTCCTGCAATGCTTCGACGTCCTTCGCCGTGCGCAGCGGCGGATTCATCTTCGCATTCGTGTTGTAGCCGTCCACCG
>JBDTXZ010000527.1:0-3625 GCA_040005935.1 bacterium
AGCGCGCGCCATCAATCGCCGCTTTGCCCGCGTCAACGCTTGCGTGGTGGCTGGCCGGCAGCACACTCAGGCCGCCGGCGGCGGCGAGCAGATCGGGATCAGCGCGACGCGCCAAACGAAGTGATGCGCCTGCGGACACCGCGCCGAGCACGCCATAGACCCCGCCAGCCAGGATGGCTTGCCGAAGCGCCGCCGAGAGATTGTGAATGTCGGGAAGTTGTCGAGCGAACTCCGGTGCGACGATTGGCACGAGCGGTATGACGAGAAGCGGGAAGGCAGCGCCACCAATTGCCCCCCAGCTGACGACTCGGCGCATGGAGAGCGCGTCGAGCGAAGACCGCCGGCGCTCCGCGAAACCAAGGGTCAGCGCAAACAGCGTCCCCCCAATCGCGCCGATGAGAGCCCAATTCAGGACGGCGTAAACGACGACGTTCACAAGGTTGAACGGCAGTCCGTCGTCTCGGTGCATCTCGAGGCGGCCAATCCAGACGAGTCCCGGAACTAACCAGGCCGCGCCCCAGACGGCCGCGGTGCTGAGCATCGCCCGAGCCCGTCGACTGAGTTCATCATGCCTCCTGAACATTGTGGCCGCCTAAAGTGGAAGCCGTTTGCCCTTCCATTCTGCCACGCGAGGATCGTTCGGCACAAGCGGCTCTGGATTCACTGTATCTGGCAGCGGTTTCCCCAGCCTCGCCAACCCAAGAAAATGTTCCTTTACCTCTTGATGACCGCCTGCGCGCGCTGAGCGAGCGCGGTGGTGTCGGCGACATATTCTTCCGGCGAATAGAGCTCAGCGACAGCAGGTTGACATTCGGTACGGCGAAGCGCAGCGACGCGTCATTGCACCAGGCCCAGCGAGTCCTTCACCATCGCCAAGTCCTTCCGCGCCGCCTGCAGCCAACTCACCGACGGACTCGCCTGCGACGACAGAATCGCATAGCCGCTCTCGATCTCTCGCAGCGCGTCTGCCCAGCGCCGCTGCCGCGCCAGCGACCGGCCCAGCTTGAGCCGAGTGATCCCGAAGTTCATGTGTGTCGGCGCGAGTGACTTTCCGTACACCGCGAGCGCCTCGCGAAAGAGCGCCTCGGCACGTTTTGGATCCTTTCGCTCGAGCGCCACGCCGCCGCGATTCGCGATCGCGATACCCAGCAGGTAGTGCGAGTCGCCGTACACTGTACGATAGATGTCGGCCATGCGCGTGAATCGGGCGTCCGCCTCGTCGAGCCGCTTCCGCTTTACGGCAACGTTGCCAAGTTCGTTCAGCGCCGACGCCACCTTTGGATGCACCGGACCGTAAAGTCGCTCCTGCGTTGCGAGTGACTGCGCGAGCAGCGGCGCGGCATCATCGTACTGTGCTTCGTACATCAGTGCGCGCGCGAGCATTGTCTGCGCCGAAGCAGTGCGCGGGTCGTCGGGCCCGAACCACTTCTCAATGATCGCCAGCCCCTTGCGGTCGTACGCCTCGGCCGCGGCATCGTCGCCTTTCTCCATCCGCACGGCGCCGAGGCTGATGTAACCGTCGCCGACGAGTGGATGCTGATCGCCATGAAGGAGACGCGCCATCGCCTGGCCACGCCTGTAAAGCGAGTCCGCCGCGTCGTGATGCCCCGCATAGAAGTGATTGTCGGCGAGCGACGTTATCGCTTTCGCAAGCTCGTTGCTGTTCGCCGATCGCGCCTCCTGCAAACGCACCGCCTCCTGCAGCACCGGAATCGCGGCGGCAAAGGTGCCTCGCGCTTCGAGCACCTTGCCGAGCGCTGTCGTCGCGTCCGCGACGTCAGGATGCAGTGCGGGACGGAGCGTCGTCGTCATCAGCAGCCCCGCACGCACGAGCGACTCGGCCTCCACCATGCGCGCTTGCTCCACCCGCAGCAGTCCCTGCGCCACCAGCGTGCGGGCGATCTCCGGGCTCTCGGCGCCGCCGAGATCGCGACGTCGCTGAAGCGATTGAGCGAGCAGTGTGTCGGCACGATCGAGACGGCCAAGACGCGCGAACACGCCGCCGAGTGTCTGGTAGAGCTCTGCCTGCACGGCGGGCTCCGCGTCGAGGCTCGCCGCTTCGCGCGCACCGCGCTCCACGATGGTCAGCACGCGTAGCGAATCCGCCGGGCCGGCCTGGTCGTCGCCACCCTGCATGAGCGTGAGCATGAATCGTTGAATCCGCCCCGCCCGCGCCGCCTCCGCGATAGCCACATTGCGCGCGGCGGCGAGTCGCACCGTGTACAGCGTCGTGAGGCCGACGATTACTACGAACACCATCGCACCGATCGCGAGCGCAGTCCTTTTACGCTGCACGAATTTCCCGGCGCGATAGCCCCACGAGTCGGGACGCGCCTCCAGCGGCTCGTTCTTCAGGAAGTGATCGATGTCCCGAATGAGCGCATCGACGGTGCGATAACGCTGCGCCGGATCCCGATGCATCGCGGTGAGGCACAGCACGTCGAGATCAACCCATTCACTCCTGGTGGCTGACGCCGCGGACGTGATCGACGACGGCCGCGCTGGCTTTCCGTCCTGCACCAATGCGGAGACCTCGGTGGGCGTTTTGCCGGCGATGTCGAAGGGAAGTTGACCGGTGAGCAGCTCGTAGAGCACCACACCCAGCGCGTACACGTCGGTGTGCGTGCCCACCTGTCCGCCTGACAACTGCTCCGGCGACGCATAGGCGGGCGTCATCAGTCTTAACGCGGCCTGCGTCATGTCACTCGGCAGCGCGCCGTCAGCGAGCTGCTTCGCGATACCGAAGTCGAGCAGCTTCGCCGTGCCGGTCGCATCCACGAGCACGTTCGATGGTTTGATGTCGCGATGTATGACGAGATGTGAATGCGCATGCTGCACGGCGTCGCACACCTGGCGAAAGAGCGCAAGCCGCTCGGCCAGCGTTCGCGCGTGCGCGGAGCAGTACTCGGTGAGGTACACGCCATCCACATACTCCATCGCAATCCATGGCGTGCCGTCGGGAAGTGTGCCCGCGTCGAGGAGGTGCGCGATGCCGGGATGGTTGAGTTGCGCCAGAAGCCGCTGTTCGGCGACGAATCGTTCGCGTCGCGACGGCGAGAGCAGTGCGTCGCGCAACATCTTGATCGCGACGGTACTTCCGAGGTCGGCGCGTTCGGCGAGATACACCACGCCCATGCCACCTTCACCGAGCAGGCGTCCAAGCCAGTACGGTCCGATCGCGCTCGACGCATGCGGCATATGTCGTTCGAAGACGGCATGCGCGACGCGCGCGACGCCGCCATCGAGCATCGAGCTTTGTTGGGCGTCCTCCTCGAGGAGCGTCAACACGTCACGCGCGAGCGTGGCGTCACCACCCGCTCGCTGGGCGACGAAGGCGACGCGTCCGTCTACGCCCACGTCGATGGCGTCGTGAAAGATTGCCTGGACGCGTTCCCAGCGTTGCGCATCCATTAGCTCGCCCCGCGAATCGTCAGCGAGAGCCAACTGCGTGCCGCGCGCCAGTCGCGCAGCACCGTTGCTTCGGACACGTCGAGGAGTTGCGCCGTCTCCGCGACGTCGAGCCCGCCGAAGAAGCGAAGCTCGATCATCTGCGCCTGGCGCGCGTTGAGCAGTGCGAGTTCGTCGAGTGCGGCGTCGAGCGCGACGAGGTCATCACGACTCGCTG
>JBDTXZ010000528.1:0-3621 GCA_040005935.1 bacterium
GCCGGACGTGTCACCGCAGCCGCGGAGTATGACCTGTTCCCCTATGCGGAGGCGACGCGGAGGCAGCTGCGCTTTCAGTACGGCATCGGGGCAAGTGCGTTTAGCTACTACGACACGACGATCTTCAACCGGCTGCGTGAGACACTCCCCGTCCAGGTGTTCTCCACCGCATTCAGCCAGAACCAGACGTGGGGCTCGGTGAACGCTGGTGTGGACGCCGTGAGTTACCTCAGCGACCTCTCACGGCGGCGCCTGACGTATTCGCTGGGCGCCAATGTCCGCATCGTGAAAGGGCTCAGCGTGAATTTCTTCGGCGACTATGAGTCGATCCACGACCAGTTCTACATCCCCAAGGAGGGCATCACGCGCGACGACGCGTTGCTGCGCCAGTCACAGCAAAGCACGCGGTTCAGTCAGTTCTTCTTCGTCGGGTTGACCTACTCCTTCGGCTCAGTGTTCAACAACGTGGTCAATCCCCGATTCGGTGGGGGCGGAGGCGGCATGATGATGATGATGCAGTAGTAGCGGGAGTTAGCGCTGCGCCACGATGTTGCGCGCGCTGTCTCGCTTTCCACGGCACGCGCTACGCGGAGCGTCGTGCCTAGGCTGGACAGTCTGGATCGTCGTGACCATAATAGTCATATGACATCCGCATCCATTTCCGAACTGAAGGCGCGGCTGAGTGCCTACCTCGACATCGTCCGCGAAGGCGAGGAAGTCCTCGTCACGGATCGCGGTCGCCTCATCGCCAGGCTCGCACCGGTGCAAGGCGGCGAACTCGAGGAGAGCCGCCGAGATCTGCTGCTGCGGAGCGGTCGCCTGCGCGCGCCCACCAAGGCCTTGCCAAAGGGTTTCTGGCGCCGGACGCGCCCGAAGGACCCGAAGGGCCGCTCCCTCGCCGCACTGCTCGAGGAGCGGGGCGAAGGGTTGTGAGATTCTGGGACTCCTCAGCGTTGGTGCCGCTGGTGCTCGCGCAGCCGCGCACGGCCGCGGCACGCGTCGCATTCGCTGAGGATGCGGAGCTCGTCGTGTGGTGGGGCTCGGCGATCGAGTGTGCGTCCGCCGTCGCCCGCCTGCATCGCGACGGACACCTGACTGACAAGGAGGAACACACGGCACGCGAACTCCTCTCCCTGCTCCGGCAGAGCTGGTTCGAGATCCAGCCCGGGGAGGGCGTGCGTGAGCAGGCGCTGCGATTGCTCCGGTTCCATCCGCTGCGCGCGGCCGACGCGCTGCAGCTTGCCGCGGCACTCGAGTGGTCGGGATCGCAGGCCACCGGTGTGTTCATGACGTTCGACGACCGGCTGCGCTCTGCGGCGGCGCGCGAGGGATTTACGGCACCGTGACTAGCCGCACCGCATGACCGGCGACCTCCGCGCGCAACTGCAAGACGCACTCGGCGACACCTACGCCATCGAGCGCGAGCTTGGCGGTGGTGGCATGTCGCGTGTGTTCCTCGCGCGCGAGGTGAAGCTGAACCGTGAGGTGGTGATCAAGATCCTGCCGCCCGGCCTCGCCGAGAGCATCAGCGCCGACCGGTTCGAACGCGAGATACAGCTCGTGGCGTCACTCCAGCAGGCGAACATCGTCCCGTTGCTCGCAGCGGGCAGCGCCAACGGCGTGCCGTACTACGTCATGCCGTACGTGCAGAGCGATTCCCTCCGCGCTCGCCTCTCGAATGGCCCGCCGCTCTCGGCCAGCGAATGCGCGAGCATCCTGCGTGACATTGCGCGTGCCCTAAGCTACGCGCACGCGCGCGGCGTGGTGCATCGCGACATCAAGCCCGACAACGTACTGCTCTCGCACGGCGCGGCGGTCGTGACGGACTTCGGGATTGCCAAGGCGGTGTCGGCGGCACGCACCATGGGCAGCGACGGCACGCTCACGCAGGCGGGCACCTCGATCGGGACTCCTGCGTACATGGCGCCCGAGCAAGTGGCGGGCGATCCGCTTGTCGATCACCGCGCCGACCTCTACGCGTGGGGCTGTCTTGCCTACGAATTGTTGATGGGCGCTCCGCCCTTCGTGCGCGAGTCGCCACAGAAGGTGCTCGCGGCGCACCTGGTGGATGCGCCGGTGGACCTTCGAACGCTGCGTCAGGACATGCCGGGGCTCGCGAGCGTGGTGATGCACTGCCTCGCGAAGGCGCCGGATGATCGGCCCGCAACTGCCGATGAGGTGCTGAGTCTCCTCGACATGGCGGCGACGCCGATTTCATTCTCGTCGAAAAATGCGGGGCGTCTGGCCGCCGTGGGATTCGGCGTCACCACGCGAGGCAAGGTGATGATTGCGCTGCTGGTCGCGACAGCACTGGGGCTTGCTGCCGGCGCCGCGTGGCGCGGGCGCGTTCCGCACGCGTCCGCACCGGCCGCATCAATCGACCGCAGCATCGCCGTCCTCCCGCTCGTCAACCTGAGCGGAGACAAGTCCGACGACTACTTCGGCATCGGACTCGCCGAAGAAATGACCAGAGCGCTGTCAAAGACAGGCGTGCGCGTGATCGGCCGCGTGAGCGCGGGCGCGCTGCAGGCTCGCGGCCTCGACGAGCGTGCCATCGCGAAGGAGCTCGGCGTTGGTTCGCTGCTCACCGGCAGCGTCCAGCGCGCCAACGGCCAGGTCCGCATCAACGTCTCGCTGCTCTCGGCGTCCGACGGCGCTGTGCGCTGGACCGAAAAGTACGACCGGCCGCTGACGAACGTCTTCGCCGTGCAGGACGAGATCGCTCGCAGCGTGGCTGGCAAGCTCCTCGGATCCATGGGCGCCGCCGGTGCGACGGCAACGCGCATCGAGACAAGCGACCCGGAGGCGTACGCCTTGTACCTCCAGGGTCAGGTCCTCTTTAACCGCCGCACGGCAGAGACTTTGACCCAGGCGATCGAACTTTACAAACGCGCGGCGCAGCGCGATCCGAAGTTCGCGCGCGCGCAGGCCTCGTTGGCGATGGCGATCGCCGTACTTCCGAGCTACGCCCAGGTGAACACCGACACCTCCCTCGCCCAGGTGACGGCAGCAGCGCAGCGCGCGATCGCCATTGATTCCACAATCGCGGAGTCGTACACCGCCCTGGCGTATTCCAACCTGATGGTCGGCCGCAACCGTGCGGCCGACGCGCTGTTCCAGCAGGCACTCGCGCGCGATTCGTCGGTGGCGACGGCTTGGGGATGGTACGGCCTTCAAGCGAGTCACCTCGGCGACTTCGCCGAAGCGCACCGTCGCGTCGCGCGCGCGCGCGAACTCGAACCGGCGTCGCTGATCGCGCGCACATGGGAGGCGCAGATACTGCTCAATGAGCGCCGGTATCCCGAGGCCGATTCCGCGACCGCCCGGACCCTCGCGCTGGACTCCACGTTCGCGCTGGCCTGGAGCGCGCACGCCGAGGCGCTGCTGTTCGAGGGGCACACGGGTGAGAGTGTTGCACTACTTGAGCGACGGGTGGCGCTTGCCCCCAGGTTCGTGACGGACGCGCACGGGCTGCTGGCGTATGCATATGCGCGGTCCGGGCAGCCCGCGAAAGCGCGCGCGTGGTTGCAGCGCTTGCGCGAGATGTCGGGCGGCCAACTGCCCGCTACGGGCGTGCTCGCTGCAGCACTTGAAGAACTGGGTGACCACGAGGCCGCGATC
>JBDTXZ010000529.1:0-3617 GCA_040005935.1 bacterium
TGAAAGCCGGAGCCGTGAACATTCTCCTCACGCAGGACGATGGCGCCAAGGGACTCGACCGGGTCAAGGGCGAAGGGTTTTCGCTGCAGTTCATTACGAGCCAAAGTGTCGACGACCTTGCGAACCGGATCAAGACGTTCGGCGGCACCCTCGATTCTGAGCCCGCAGACCTGTGGGGAACGAGGACGTTTCGCTTTCAGGACCCGGACGGCTTCAAGCTGGTGATTTCCGCCTGGTGATGTGGTTTGACACCACGCGTTACCGCGGGCAGTCCGTTTCTCACCGGCATTTCCCTGCGCGAGGAACGAATCGCGCACGGCACGCATCCGTTTGAAATTCCGATTCTGCGCGACGGTCTCCGGCTAACGCTCTCGACGCCGGTGACATTTCTCGTCGGCGAAAACGGATCGGGAAAGTCCACGCTGCTGGAGGCACTGGCGTGGAGCGTTGGCTTCGGCGCGCAGGGTGGCAACCGAGACCACCAGTTCGCTGAAGACACGGACGCACACGCGCTTGGGCGCGCGCTGAAGCTCGATTGGCGTCAGCGAACGACGACCGGATTCTTTCTTCGCGCGGAAACGTTCTTCAACTTCGCCACATACCTCGAGTCTGTCGGAAGCACGTTCTCGAGTTATGGTGGCGAGTCTCTCCACGCCAAGTCACATGGCGAGGCGTTCCTCGCGCTGTTCGAGCACCGGTTCGAGGATGGTCTTTACCTTCTCGACGAACCCGAAGCCGCGCTGTCGCCGCAGCGGCAGCTCGCATTTCTTCGCATCCTCCACCAACTCACCGCACCGCGGAATGCCCAGTTCATCATCGCGACGCACTCGCCGTTGCTACTGGCGTTTCCGGGCGCGACCGTGCTGAGTCTCGATGGCGGAGAAATCAAGGCAGTCGACTACCGGGACACGGAGCACTATCGAGTGACGCGCGACTTTCTCGAATCACCCGAGCGATTCTTCCGGTACCTGTTCGACGAATCGGAACCCGAATAGCGTGAAGATCTCGCGAGTCGTCTGGATTACCGTAATCGGCGCTTTCGCCGTCATTCTCTTCGACGCGATCGCCTCCATCGCGTCTCGGGCGTTGGGCTTTCCGTACGCGCGCGCGAGTGTCGGCTCGTACTTTCTCTATCTCGCGATCGGGTTCGCCGCCGGCCGACATGCAGCAACTTCACGCGCACGCTCGGGAGCGATCGCGGCGGCGATTGCGGGTTTTGCCGATGTGTCAGTTGGCTGGGCTGTGTCGTGGCAGATTGGGCCAGGCCGGCCGCCAAGCGGCATGATCACGCCGATGCAGTGGTGGCTCGTGGCGGTGTTCGTCTTGCTCTTTGCAGCGGCGATCGGATTCTTTGGTGGGGTGGTTGGTGCACGCAGTCGGCCGGTTGCGATCGCGCCGTCTTAGGAGCCGCCCGCTCGTTCCGTCCCCTTCCCGGCCTTTCGGTTTCGCGCGAAGGTTCCTGTATTCCCGCTGCGCACGTCGAGGTCTGGTCCAGAACGTCATGGTCACGCTGGAAGTGGCGCTGCTCGTGTTCATGGCGTTCATCCTGCGGAAGAACCGAAACGTCCATGGATCGCTGCTGATGAGCACCGCGCTGCTGTTCACGGGTATCGCCCTGTTCTTCACCCTCATCAGCCACGTCCCACGGTACAGGATCGACCTCACCCAGCTCGTCGCTTCCATCGGCCGAGCGCCAGCCTTTGGACTGGGTCTGGTGATCTTCCTGGCCTTGCTTTGGATGGCGTGGAGAGTCGAGCCGGCTAAGCGGACGAAGCACGATTTGATTCAGGCAGCCTGCGCTCGCCCCGCAGCAGAATCAGTGCGTTAGGTCGAAACAACTCGTCGTCAGGAGCCAAAGGTGGGAGACTACTCGCAAGCCGCGGAGTTCTATGATCTTCTCTATGCCGCGAGCAAGGACTACGCGGCCGAGAGTGCAGTCTTGGGGCAACTCATTCGCGCCGCCGCCCCAGCTGCCCGACGTGTACTCGATGTCGCGTGCGGCACCGGAAAGCATGCAGAGGGGCTTACAGCCTTGGGCTTCGCCGTGGATGGGATCGATTTGGAACCTGCGTTCGTCGCCATCGCTGCACGACGCTGCCCCGAGGGAAAGTTCGAAGTCGCCGATATGACGCAATTGTCCCTGCCACAGCGGTATGACGCGATCACGTGCATGTTCTCCTCGATCGGCTATGCAAACACGCCGGAGAGTTTGCACCGGGCACTAGCCGCCTTCGCGGCGCATCTCGAACCTGATGGCGTTGTGATCATCGATCCCTGGTTCGAGCCGGGCGATCTGACAGATGGGTGGATCGGGATGGCCACCGGCACCTCGGAGAACGTCTCCGTATGCCGAATGCAGCGCACGTCGATCGACGGATCGATCTCGCATCTCGACTTTGAGTACTTGATCGGTTCGCCACTGGGCATCGAGCGGCGATCCGAACGGCATTCGCTGGGACTGTTCACGCGCGAGCAGATGGAGGCCGCATTTCACGGCGCCGGTCTCACCGTACAGTGGCGCGAGGCAGCCCTGCGCCGTCGCGGCGCGTACGTTGGGCGGCTCGCAATCGGCAAGGGCTGAGCAGGCACCAACATGAGGTGGCTCAGGATCGTGGGCGTCTCGCTGAGCGATCCAATGGGGCGCGGATTCACCGCAACCTTCCGCACGACGCCCCTGCGCTCCGCCGCGCGCTGAGCCCATATTCCGTCAGTGCAACGAACAACAGTCACCGAGACGACACCATGGAAGAGATCAAGGTATCCGGCGCAAAGCTCAAGGCGACGCTCAAGTCCATCATTCGCGAAGGCAATGTGCGCCGCATTATCCTGCGAAACGGGCAGGGGCGCACACTGCTCGACATGCCGCTATCCGCCGGCATCGCCGGTGCCCTGCTCATCCCATTCTGGCTCGCGGTCGGCGCAGTCATCGCTCTCGCCACCGACTTCACGATCCTCGTGGAGCGCGATCCAGACCTGCCCGCCAAGAAGCCGTAAGGAGACTCGATGATCGAGCACTCAATTGCGCCCATGTTGTCGGTTCGAAACGGCGCCCGCGCCGTCGAGTTCTACACGTCGGCGTTCGGGGCCACCGAACTCTTCAAGATCGCAGATCCAGACAGCGGCGCGGTGGTGGCCCAACTCTCCGTTCACGGCGCGGTGTTCTGGGTGAGCGACGAGTCACCCGAGCACGGCAATTTCAGTCCAGAGTCGCTCGGCGGCGGCACCGTGCGCATGATCTTGACCGTGCCGGATCCGGACGCCGCGTTTGCGCAGGCCGTCGCCGCGGGAGCGCGCGAAATCGTCCCCGTCGAAGAAAACTACGGATGGCGGTTGGGCCGAGTGGTGGATCCATTCGGCCACCATTGGGAGATCGGGCACCCATTGTCAAAATCACAGTCTTAGCCCGCACATGACGTTCACACACAAGCCACTCGTTGTCACAGCACTCGCGGTGGTGTCGTCCACAACGCTCGTCGCGCAAACTGCAGACACCGCGCGCAGCGTGCAGCTCACGCCTGGCTGCACCAACTGCGCGGAGTGGAATAGTCCGCAGCGGCCGTTTCGCATCTTTGGCAACACGTACTACGTCGGCCCGCACGGCTTGAGCGCCATACTCA
>JBDTXZ010000530.1:0-3614 GCA_040005935.1 bacterium
GGCAGAGATCTCGGCAATCGCAGTGGAGTATGGCCTGCACGAAGGCCGGTTCTGGCTGCCGCGCGTGCGCCTTGCTGAGGGGAGCGCGCAAGTCAGTTTCATGCGCGTGCCGTTCAAGATGGAAGAGAGCTTCAAGTACGCGAGTGTGAACGCGAAGGACAGCCTGCCCCCCATCGTGTTGCCAGCCGGCACACCGCGCTTGCAGCCGCCCGACTCGCTCGACGACGCGCAGAGGCGCAAATGGCGCGACTCCGTACGCGTCGAGACGCGTGCGCGCGCAAAGGCGTTGCGCGACTCCATCAAGACAGGGTTGAAGATCGTCGAAAAACGTGTGTCGGTGTGTGACACCGCGACGTCACGCGTCGTGATGAGAACGCAGTACGAGTCGGACCTGAAGATTGCCGTCCGCATCCCGTGCGACATGTCCAAGCTCGAGAACTCGCCCGACCTCCCGCCATCGATTTACGACAAGGGTGAGGAGCTCTTTGGCGCCGAGGATCTTGCGGCACTCAAGGCCGAGGCGCTCGCGCTGAGCGCGCAGGCGCCGCTCACGTTTCGAATGAACTTGCTGCCTCCACCGACGATCTCGTACGGACTTTCCATGACGCGGTACAATCGCGTTGAAGGATTGTCCCTGGGCGCATCGGTTGAGCAGCAAGTGGGTGGTGGTTACAGCGGGTCCGTCGTCGCGCGATTCGGCCTGGCAGACCGAGAACCGAACATCGAGCTCACGGCCACGCGCACCAATCTCACGACGTCACGGCACCTCTCGGTGTACAACCATCTGGTGTCGGCGAGCGATTGGGGACATCCACTCACCTTTGGCAGCTCGTTTTCGGCGCTGATGTTCGGACGAGACGAAGGGTTCTACTATCGCGCCTCTGGCGCCGAACTCTCCGGCGACCGCGACGTGTCGCTCGGCGGCGGAACGCGCGTTGCATGGCGGGCGTTCGTGGAACGTCAACGGTCGGCGGATGTGAAGACGGACTTCAACCTAAGCGGGACCGACTTCCCGGCGAACCTGGCTGCGCGTCGCGGGACGTACGCTGGTGTTGCCACTCGGCTGAGCGGCGACTACGGTCTCGACCCGCGCGGGCTTCGGCTCCTGACGGACCTGCGTGTCGAAGCTGCGCATGGCGATTCACTTTACGGGCGTGCCGCACTCGATGTTACGGCATCGCACGGGCTTGGCCTTCTGGCTGGTTCGCTGACCGTCGCAGGCGGTAGCTCGGCTGGTGGCCTGCCTCCTCAGCGATTGTGGTATCTTGGCGGCACGCACACGGTACGCGGCCAGAGTCCTGATCCGGCGCAGAGCGGCAATGCATTCTGGCTTACGCGCGCCGAGTTGGGCTCTAACGATGTTGGGGCGCGGCCGAGTATTTTCGCTGATCTTGGTTGGGCCGGCGATCGCACGAAGATGGATAAGGTCGGACGGCCGCTGAGTGGCGTCGGCGCTGGCGTGTCGTTTCTCGATGGTCTCTTCCGTTTCGACGTAGCGCGCGGGATTTACCCACGGAAGCAGTATCGCGTGGATTTGTATCTGGAGTCGAAGTTCTAGACTCGCCCTGGCGACGATACTGCCCTTACTAGCCTGTCATCCCGCAGGAGCGGAGCGACCGGCGGGATCTACCTTCCCTGCTCTGGGCGTGGTTCGGTGCGCTCACGTTAGATCCCGACACTCGCCGCTGCGCTCGCTCGTGCGGGGATGACAGCAGTCTGCATTTGTCGTCCTGAGCGACAAACTATTCCAAAGGCGTGGGCCTTGACTCGTCGCGCATACACGTGTTCCTTGAATCCAGACTTCTCTCGGCCACCATGTCCCTGAATCGCACTACATCCGCCTGCGTCTCCACCGCCTCGTCCCGCGCCTTCGCGCGAGGGACGGTGTGTTGTTGCGCGTGTAGTGCGATGAGCGCGTGTCGTTGTGCAGGCACGTGTTCGGACACCAATTGGCGGCCAGAGGCGAAGCTCGTGCCATAACGTTTGGCGCTTCGACATCTCCAAGGACTCATCATCCGGCCGCTCTCTCGAGCGGCCGTTTTTTTTTGCTGCGCTCCATTTCGTACGAGCCAACATCGCCTTAGCAACGGAACCTGTGGACGAACAGATGACGCTCGCCGCGAACCACCTGCCGAGTCGCTCGCAAGGAACGATGCGGATCATCGATGCGACGGCGAGGATCGCCGCCGAGTTGGCTTTGGCCGAGCGGCCGTGCGTCACAACGAGCTTTCAGGCCGGTGGCGTGGTGCTCATTCACATGCTGCGCAACGTGTGGCCCGATATCCCTGTGCTCTTCATCGACACCGTTCACCACTTTCCCGAGACCTACGCGTATCGCGACCGTCTTGTCAAACAGTGGCGACTCAACCTGGTGAACGTGCGCGCCAGCGCTCCGGAGCCAGGCCTTTGGCAGACGAGCACGGATGCCTGCTGCGCGCGGCACAAGGTAGACCCGCTGTTCGGTGCGCTCGAACCGCATGACGTCTGGTTTACGGCATTGCGCCGCGACCAGTCCCCGTCGCGCTCACAGCTTGCCGACGTCGCGCCAGCTCGGTTGTCGAGCGGAAAGGTGGTCCGCAAGGCGAACCCAATCGCGGGATGGTCCACTCACGACGTCGAGACGTACGCGTCCATCCGTGGCATTCCACTGCTGCCGCTGTACGAGCAGGGCTACACGAGCATCGGCTGCGAGCCATGCACCCAGCGACCAACGGATCCATCCAACCCGCGGTCCGGCCGCTGGCAGGGTGAGAAGCTCGAATGCGGCATCCACATCGAGGCGATCGGTGGCACGACAATGCCAACGCGGATTGCGACTCGAACCCAACCGAGGAAGTGACTACCATGACGTCAATCGAACCGCCTGTCGACGATTCCGCGCTCGATGGCGCGCCCGCGCTTTCCCATGTCGAGCTGGTCAAGATCGCGAGCCGCCGGCTGCGCGGTGGATTGCAGGAAGCGGTCGTGTCGGATGCTGCCAACTTCGGCGATGATGATACTGTCCTCCTCAAGTTTCACGGGATCTATCAGCAGGACAACCGTGACAAGCGTGTTAAGCGTGGTGCGCCGGAAGAAAAGGCATGGCAGATGATGATCCGTCTCACCATTCCTGGCGGAGTGCTAACGGCGGATCAATACCTGGCGCTCGATGCATTGGCGGACAGCCTTGGCAATGGCACGCTGCGCATAACCACGCGACAGAGCGTCCAGTTTCACGGCGTGCTCAAGGGCAACCTCAAGCCACTGCTCGTCGAGATCAACAAGGCACTGCTAACGACGATTGCCGCGTGCGGCGACGTGTCGCGCAATGTGATGGCGAGTCCCGCACCAATCGACGACGAGGTACATCGCGCCGTGCAAGCCACTGCGCGCGAACTGGCCGAAGTGTTGCAGCCGCGCACGCGCGCCTACTACGAAATCTGGCTCGACGGCGAGCGCGTTACGGACAGTCGCGACGACGATCCGCTGTATGGCGAATCGTATCTTCCGCGGAAGTTCAAAGTCGGCGTCGCCATCGATAGCGACAACTCCGTCGACATCTACAGCTACGACTGCGGACTGGTGGCCATCACGAGCGAGGGCCGCGTGCTCGGCTACAACCTGCTCGTCGGCGG
>JBDTXZ010000531.1:0-3610 GCA_040005935.1 bacterium
GTGGCCCACACCCTCAAGGACATCAACTTTCGGTTCATCATCAACCCGCATGTGCCCGGCATGCCGGACCAAGGCGGTCAGGTGTCGTTTCGCGAGATGCCGAATGGCATGGTGTTGATCGACCGTTGGCTGCTCCGTCTGGCCGTGGCGCACCTTGACACCTCGTATGTGAATGGCATGGAGGTGCGCCGGTTCTATTTCGCGAGCGACGTTGGCGGCGAAGTTGCCCGCGCGGTCTGGCCTGACGGCAGTGCGTGGAAGGCGTCGCTGGGGACCGTGCAACTGCACGTGGTCACGCAGCACGGCGAACCTGCGCGCACCGCCATCATTCGCCTGGACGACACAGATTACCTTGGCAGCCCCAACGCAAAGGGGGATCTCGAGATCACCGATGTGCTCCCCGGTCCGTACAATGTGGTGATCATCGATACGGCCCTCGCGCCGATGGGAATCTCCCTGGGGACAGGGCTCAAGCTGTACGCGCAACGAGATAGCACCATTCGCGCACCACTCATCGAACCGCCGGCCGACGCGTTTCTCAAGAAGCATTGCGCTCCGTCGACCGAGCGTCACTGGGTCATCGCACGAGTGAACAGGACCGACGGAGCGTCCGTTGTCGACGGGACCTGGGAGCTGGGCGAAGACTTCGGCACGAGCCTGGAGTACATGTACGCGAAAGGTCGGACAGGTTTGGACGGCGAGTTTGGGTTCTGTAGCGATGCACCGCATCGCGCTGGCGCGCTGCAGTTGCGCGTCTCGGACAACGGGATGCCGCACCAGGATGTTATCGTGGTCATACAAGGAACCGTGACCAACCTGAAGATCGAAGTGCCTGCGCGAACAAAATCACCGTAATCAGCGTCGACTAAATGCCGCATCCTGTCATCAAGGTCACCGGCATTCGAAAGACGTACGGCAAGCTTGTCGCCGTGGACGACGTGTCACTCGAAGTCTACGATGGTGAGATTTTCGGATTGATCGGACCGAACGGCGCCGGAAAGACGACGACGATGGAATGCGTCGAAGGCATCCGCACGCCCGACCGCGGGACGATATCGGTGCTTGGCCTTGATCCGTTTCGAGACGTCTACACGCTGCAAGAGCGAATCGGCGTGCAGCTTCAGCAGGCACAGTTGCAGAAGCGAATCAAGGTGTGGGAGGCGGTGCACCTGTGGGCATCGCTGTACAAGAAGCAACCGCGCATCGGCGAGCAGTTGCTCGAGCAACTCGGCTTGGTCGACAAGCGCAACGCGTGGTTCATGACGCTCTCGGGCGGCCAGAAGCAGCGGCTCTTCATTGCGCTGGCGTTGATCAACGACCCGGAAGTCGTGTTCCTCGACGAATTGACGACGGGGCTCGACCCGCAGGCACGCCGCGCCATCTGGGAGCTGGTGCGCGGCATTCGCGAGCGTGGCAAGACAGTCTTCCTCACCACGCACCTCATGGAGGAGGCCGAGCGGCTCTGCGATCGTGTTGCGATCATCGAGCATGGACGGATCATCGACATCGGACAGCCCGAGGAGCTCGTGCATCGGCACTGTCCGGAACGCAGCGTCGTCCTTGTCACCGATGACGCGGCCGCCGCCGATCACTTCGCGCGAGTGCCCCACCTGTCGGCAGTGACGCGGAGGGATACGCGCTACACGGTGCGCGGCGCAGGCGACGAGTTCGTCAGTGATGTCATCGAGTGCCTGTCCGAAAACAGAATCCGCGTCACGGATTTTCGCACCGTCGTGCCGACCCTCGAGGACGTGTTCCTCAAGCTCACCGGCCACTCTATTCGCGACTGAGGATCCACGATGCGCGGACTCTTCCACCTCACCTGGCTCGAGATCAAGATCTTTCTCCGCGAGCCACTTGGCGCGATCGGCTCGATCGTCATTCCGGTGGTCGTGTTCATCTTCGTCGGCAAGAACGCGCCGCGCGGAATCGCTGGGCCAGGGCTGCCGTCGATGGGAATCTTCGCTGAGGGCGGGATTCCCACCATCATATCGATGATGATCGCGATCAGCGCGGTGTTGTCGTTGGTTGCCATCATTTCCATCTATCGCGAGGGTGGCATCCTCAAGCGATTGCGCGCCACGCCGCTACGGCCACCGACGATTCTGACGGCGCACGTGTTGGTGAAGTTGTTGCTCACCGCACTCACGATGACGCTGATGATGCTTGCCGGCAAACGCTACGTCGCGATTGGGCCGGACGTTCCTGTCGTCAGCTTTTCCTTGGCGCTTCTGCTCAGCACGTGGAGCATTCTCTCGATGGGGTTCGTGATTGCCAGCATCATTCCCACGGCGCGCTTTGCGCAGCCAATCGGCGCGTTGGTACTCTATCCAATGATCGGCGTGTCGGGAATCTTCTTTCCCGTGACGGCGCTTCCACCAACACTACGCTCGGTCGCCCAAGTGCTTCCGCTCACGCACGTCGTGACACTCTTGCAGGGAATTTGGCGCGGAGACACCTGGGCGGCGCATCTGGGCGACGTGGCAGCGCTCGTCATCACCTTTATTGTGTGCGTCGCGATCTCGTCGAAAGTCTTCCGCTGGGAATAGGGCTCTGGAGAGCGCTGTCGTCCTGAGCGCAGCGAAGGACCTGCACCTTCGCTGCTAGCGCGTCACCACGCCCATCCTCACGACTTCGAACGCGCTCGACGGAACCTGCTTGAGCGCATCGAGCCGACCATCGTTCCAGCGAGGGTCCGGCGCACCGGTAACGAACCATCCGCTCCCGTTATCCGCGACGATCAAGCCGTATGTTTTCATCGCCCGCAGAATGACCTGGGCCTCTGGTGGATAGGTCGAGACGTTGAATGACGACTTGAGTCGCACACGCATGCCCATCGGCGGAAGCAGCGACGACGTGTCCGAGCTCGCGTAGTGTCGAGCCGGCGCAATGAATCCCTTTTGCGTGCGAGGGCAAGTGAAACGCAGGGCGTGTGTGATCGCCCCTTGTTGCACCGCCTCATCGTAGCGAACGAGCCCCGGAAAGATGGGCAAACCCGCTGCGTCGGCCGACGTCCAATACATCGGTCGCAAGCGATTCGAGGCGAGGTCGAACACAGCACCCGAGCCAGCGTGCCAGCTCGCGCCGGCATTGAGCGGATGCGCGTCGTACAACTCGTACAGCTTCCAGTGCAGCGTGTCGACGACGAGCACATGCCGATCGCCTGCGCTGGTCGCGCCGCCTTCAATAGGCGCGTCCGCGGGAATCGGGTATGGGCCAGCGTCGCTCTCACTCGCATAGTCGAACGAGACGGGACGGGTCGCCTGCGAGCCGCCCACGAGAACGTAGGGAATGCCGTAGATCGTCCCAAAGTCGGGGTGCAGATTGCGCAGGCCGCACGCCGTAATGAGCGCGTTGGACTCTGGATCGACCGGCTGCGCCGAAATGTCGGTGTTCCAGGGGTTGTCGGCTGGGAACAGTCGGCGACTCAGCGAGCCGCCGGCCGTCGTCACACTCGTTGTGTCGCCCGAAGAAGCCGTAAGGTAGCCGTCCGATGGTGCGCTACAGGCGAGCGCGCAGGCCACCAACGCAACCACGAATCGTCGAGGGATGGGCATGGCCTCAACGTACGATTCAACAGCCGGGCTTCCTGCGATGAAGATCACCAAAG
>JBDTXZ010000532.1:0-3608 GCA_040005935.1 bacterium
CAGTCGATACGTAGTCGAAGATCTGCGGCTTGTCGGCCGGTATCTCGAACATGCTGGACAGCGGCAGCGGCTCAGGCTTCACCGCTGGGCTTCCCAAATCGGCCATCCGAAGCCCGTCGATCCACACGCTGTAGGCGTAGACGTTCGGAGTCAGCGGTCCGATGGTCAACCGCCAGAGGCCTTGCTCATCACGCTCCATACTTTTTTTCGATGCGGAGGCCTCAAGCGAGATCATCACGTTCGTGGCTCCAGGCGCCTTGACCTGAAACGTGACGGTGCGATCCGGATGAATTTCTGGAAACGATTTCTGGGCGACGGCGGGCGCCGCACTGAGGAGCGCAAACGGGACGAGAAGCAGATGTCGTTTCATGTAGTTGGTGGTCTTGGCGGTTGATACAGCGTTGGCAGCACGACCGAAGCGCGGAGATCAGAATCACGCTCACCGAACTATCGTTTGTTGGCGAAGCAACGCAACAGGAGTTCATCGCCCTCAAGACGCTCCACCTTGCGAGGACGCATCCGCTCGGCAGCCTTGCATTCGTTGTCCTCGTGAATGGACCGCGCTCGAACGCCGCTAGGCAGAAGAAGAGCGAACTGGCCGAACTGTCCTACATCCAGTGCAATCGTGTGGGCGGACTCGAGCTGCCACGAGATCCACCTGTGCAGTCCGGCGCTGGTGATTCGGGCGATTCGCGACGTTGTCGACCGCACGCGGCAACGCCCAAGCCGTTGACCGGGTTGTGCTACTGGTGCCAGATCCACGCGCCATCGCGCATAACGGCACGCACTCGGCGGATATTGCCGATATCCTCGAAAGGATTCGCGTCGAGTAGCACGAGGTCGGCACGCTTCCCGACCGCGACGGTGCCGAGGGAATCCTGCATTTGGAAGAAGCGCGCGGGAGAAAGCGTCGCACTTTCGAGCGCTTGGCGAGGTGTCAGCCCAGCCTCCGTCACGAGCGCGATCAACTCGTCATGGAGCGCGTCTCCCGGGAAACGTGCGAACGGAATGTCTGAGCCCGTGACAACACGCATTCCCGCATTTGCTAGCGTCGCTGTTTCGTGCGCGTACTTGTCGAGAACACGATTCCACCCGCCGAGCTCCCCCTGCGTCGCCGGCCGCCCATTCTGCTCGGTGCGCCGCGAGTTGAGCTCCTTCCGCCAGAGATTCCAGAGCGCGGTGGGAAGGTGGCGCGCGCGCGGATCGCGCTCCGCTGACGCGAGGAGGTGTTCCAACGAATCCACGATGAAGCGGTGCTGGCGCCAGGCCGTGAGGGTAGGATCCAGCGTCGTTCCGTTGCGCACATACGCCGCCAGAATGCGATCGTAATCTGCTTGCGGCAGCCCCATCAGATCGACGGGGTAATACCAGTGCTCGATACCGCGCTGACCAGAGTCGGCCATCGCAACGGGATCAACGGCGAGACCGAACGGCGCATGTCCCACGAAAGGAAGCCCGTGACGGCGGGCTGCGTTCGCAATGGCCCAGTAGGTAGCGACGTCGGCGAAGTCCCGCCCCTTGATGAGGTTTGCGCCCAAGTGCGCTATCGAATCCACCGCGCGAGTGGCGGCGGCGGGAGTTGCCAGTGGCAGGTAAATGCGTCGTGCGAGCGTCGAATCCGCTGCGGTGCGATCCGCGAGGATGCCGCGCATTGCATCGGGACTTTCCAGCATGGGCCCGACGTCAAAGATGCGAGGACCAATACGCGCGCCATGGGCCGTGTCGCGACGAAGGGAATCGATCATCTCAACGGCGCTGCCCATGTCCCGAACGCTGGTGACGCCATGAGCGGCGTACTCGCCGAGCGCCCACGCACCTTCCATGGAGAGATGGACATGCATGTCCCAGAGACCCGGGATCAGGAACTTGCCGCGGCCATCGACGACAGTCGCGCCGCGCGGCACGACCACGCGGTCCGACGGTGACACGTCGCGGATGAATCCGTGGTCGACGATGACGGTCATGTCCTGGCGCGGTTGATCACTCGTGGCATCGACGACCGAGACGTGCGTGATGCGCATCAGGCCCGCACCCGGCGTCGGAAGCGCGGTGGAGGTGGTTCGGCAGCCGGCGAGCGCCACGGCCGCGACACCGGCGAGCCGACGGGTACTGCTAGTGTAGTAGCACATGCTAACACACTAGCATCTCATGCCGATGGGCGCAAGCGCACGGAGACGTCGGACGCCTGTCGCGAACCGGTCGCGCCAGCACTGCGCAACGTGCTAGTGTGTTGACAGGTGCTGGTACACTAGCATAGATTCGGCCTCGGCTCTCCACCCGCACTCCAGCATGCCGATGTCACGAAAACAGCCGGACCTCGCGGTGCTGGGCGCGCGCGAGCGACAGATTATCGACGTCCTGTTCCGACTCGAGTCCGCGAGCGTTGCGGAGGTGCGCGACGCGCTTGCCTCCCCTCCGACGTACTCCACCGTCCGGGCGATGCTCGGACTCCTCGAGCAGAAAGGCTACGTCTCCCACCGGCGTGACGGGCTGCGATATCTCTACGCGCCGACGCTCAGCCAATCTCGCGCTCGACGGCGCGCGCTCAAGCACCTCGTCTCCACGTTTTTCGGCGGGTCGCCTGAACTGGTCGTCTCTGCCCTGCTCGGACTCGACGACGCCACACCGGTCGATCTCGAACGACTTCGCGAGCACATCGAGCGCCAGGAAATGAAGGAATGAGCGCAATCACGACGCTCACGCAGATTGGCGAATACGGGCCAATCCTTCTCGTCGTCGCGGTGAGCGGCGTCATTGTGTCCGTGCTCGCGCGGCTCGTGCTGACAGCGCTTGGGTGGGCAAGCTTTTCAGTCCGGGCCGCGGCGCTCCAGTCGTTCGCGTTGCTGCACATGATCTTCACGATCTGCTGGATTACGTCCCTGTCCGCCCCCATTCGTTTCACGGACGCCGCGGTCAGTGCACCGCCGTCAACGTTCCAGCCCCTGATGCGACTGGCTTCTGGCGCGCACTCTGTCGCCTCCATCGCCGGCGCAGCCGCCAGCGAAAGCACAGCACACGTCCCTCACGAGCTGCTCGGCGGCCTGCTTCTGGTGTGGCTCGCGGGCGTTGTCGCATATGCTGCCCGCATGATTCGCGGATTCTACATGCTCGTTGGCATAAGACGACGGGCGCGCGCGAGCGAGACGCCAGGCGTGGTAATCAGCGACGAAATCGACATTCCATACGTGTTCGGAATCCGCAAACCGATCATCGTCGTCCCCGCCGACTGTGACACCTGGTCGGAGGAACAATGGACAGCGGTGCTGGCACACGAGAGAGCCCATGTCGCGCGCGGCGATGTCGCGTTGCGATGGGCCAACAACGTGCTGCTCTCGCTGCACTGGTTCAACCCGGGAATACGCTGGCTCGTTGCCGCGGCACAAGACGCGAGCGAAGGCGCGTGCGACGACGCGGTGGTATTGCACGGAACGCCGAGGGCCAGCTACGCTCGCGCGCTCCTGTCGTTCCAGGGAGGCATCGCGCCGGACGTGCTCCGTGCCGCGCAACCGTTCGTCAGGCATGACGGATTGGAGCAACGCATTCTTGCGATCGTCGATGCGGCGCGCCGGCGTCGGCTGCCGCGGTTGTCAGATCGCGTTGGTCCGGGC
>JBDTXZ010000533.1:0-3607 GCA_040005935.1 bacterium
GAGGGGCTCCATGTGGGCAACCTCTTCGCCTTCACCGGGAATGACATCTATGGACGATTCCAGCGACTGCAGGGGCACACAGTCTTCGAACCCTTCGGCTTTGACGCGTTCGGCATTCATTCCGAGAACTATGCCATCAAGGTCGGTATGCATCCGGGCGAGCTCATTCCCCGCAACATCGACAACTTTCGCCGGCAGGTTCAACGCAGCGGTTTGATGGTCGATTGGCGGCGTGAGTTGTCCACGACAGACCCATCTTATTACAAATGGACGCAGTGGGTTTTCCTGCAGCTCTACAAGCAGGGGCTGGCGTACAAGAAAGCGGCCGCGGTCAATTGGTGCCCATTCGACAAGACGGTGCTCGCCAACGAGCAGGTCATTGGCGGCGCGTGCGAGCGTTGCGGGACGCTCGTGGAGCAGCGTTTCCTGGAGCAGTGGTTCTTCCGCATCACTGATTATGCAGGCCGGTTGCTGGCCAATCTCGATGGGCTGGATTGGTCCGAGGCCACCAAGACAGCGCAGCGGAACTGGATTGGCAAGTCGGAAGGTGCGCAGATCGTATTCGTCGTGCAGGACGTCATGGAATTCGCCGGCAGTGCGACGGTGAGCGCCGGGCTGTCGGGGGAAGTTTCCGTGACGCCGACGGAGGTTCGCGTGTTCACCACGCGCGCCGACACGATCTTCGGGGCGACGTATCTCGTGCTGTCGCCCGAGCATCCACTCGTGGACTCGATCACGAGCGATGAGCAGCGTGAGGAGGTGCAGCAGTTTGTCGCGGCATCCGCCAGGCAGGATCTCGTGAGCCGCAAGACGTCCAAGAAAAAAAGCGGCGTGTTTACGGGGGCCTACGCGACCAATCCCGCCACCGGCGAGCCGATTCCCATCTGGATCGCCGACTATGTGCTGATGGAGTACGGCACCGGCGCCATCATGGCTGTGCCGGGCCACGACGAACGCGATCACGAGTTTGCACTGGCGTACGACCTGCCGATCGTCCGTGTAATTGCGGGTGAGGGACACGCGACGGATACGCCCGTCGGCGACGAGGCGTTTACGGAGACGGTTGGGTGTCGGCTGGTGAACTCGGGCCGTTTCAACGGACTCACGGTGTCCGAGGGCATGACGGCGATCGTCACGGAGCTCGGCGCGCATCACGCGGCGATACCCGTCGTGAATTATCGCCTGCATGACTGGTGTATCTCGCGCCAGCGGTACTGGGGCCCGCCCATTCCCATCGTGTACTGCGATATGTGCGGGCCGGTGCCGGTGCCAGAGGACCAGCTACCCGTGCTGTTGCCGGATCTCGAGGATTTCCGTCCCGATGACTCGGGCGTCAGCCCACTCGCGCGCGCGACGGAATGGTATCACACCACATGTCCGGTGTGCGCAGGTCCGGCGCGCCGTGAAACGGACGTGAGCGACACGTTCCTGGACAGCGCGTGGTATTTCCTGCGCTATCCGAGCACCGATCGCGACGACGTGCCGTTCGATCCCGCGATGATGAAGAAGTGGTTGCCAGTGCACAGCTATATCGGTGGCAACGAGCATGCGGTGTTGCACCTGCTGTATGCGCGCTTCGTGACGATGGTGCTGCACGATGCAGGGTTCGTCGATTTCGACGAGCCGTTCGTGCGATTCCGCGCGCATGGCATGATCGTGCGCGACGGCGCGAAGATGTCGAAGAGCAAAGGCAACGTCGTGAATCCCGACGAGTACATCAACGAGTGGGGTGCCGACGCATTCCGCACGTACCTGATGTTCCTGGGCCCGTACGAAGAAGGCGGCGACTTTCAGAGCAAGGGAATCTCCGGCGTCAAACGCTTTCTCGATCGCTTGTGGCGTTCCGTGACCGACGCGCGCACCGATGGCGAGCGCGAGCCGGAGGTGCAGCGCAAGTTGCACCAGACCATCAAGAAGGTCGGCGAGGACATTCCGCGACTCAGCTACAACACGGCCGTTGCGGCGATGATGGAGTACATGAACACGATGCGCTCCGGCGAGCGCACGCCGCACATCGACGAAGTGCGTCCGTTGGTGCAGATGGTGAGTCCCTTCGCCCCGCACATTGCCGAAGAGCTGTGGTCCGTGATGGGCAACGCGACGAGCGTGTTCGAGTCTGGTTGGCCAGCCTACGACCCGGCGCTCGTTGTGGAGAACACCGTGACGATGGCGGTCCAGGTGAACGGCAAGACCCGCGGAACGATCTCGGCACCCAAGACAGTCGCAGAGGACGAGGCGATTGCCTTGGCGATGGCCGTGCCCGCCATAGCGAAGTTCGTCACCGGCCCGCCGAAGAAGGTGATCTTCGTTCCGGGACGAATGCTGAACATGGTCGTGTGAGGGCGCAAACGACCCTGGTTGAGCGCAACGACGCTGTCGTGAACCGCAGAGGGCCGCAGAGGAGCAGAGGGCCGCACAGGCTGTCATCCTGAGCGAGCGCAGCGAGTCGAAGGATCTGCACCTGCGGTTTCCGGTTCACGCGTATGCGTCCTGGGTCGTTCCCGGAACTGCGCCCTCTGCGGTCCTAGAAGCGCACTCCCACCGTGAGTGGAACGGTCAGCAGCGCGTGTCCGTCAGCCAACATCACATGCACCCGCGCTTCGCCAATGGCGGTAAAACCCGTGAGCGGAATCTCGACGCCTGTACCGAAGTTGAACCCCGGACGCGTGCCCTCCCTCGTCGCGTTGTAGATCGCGATGCCGCCCGTCACGAAGGTCTGCGCTGCGGCCTTCTGCAGCCGATACACGATCGTCGTGCCGAGTGACAGGACATTCGAGTCGTCGCCGGCGTGGCCGGACTTGAGGGCAAAGCGCTGGTAGTTCGCCTCACCGCGCAACGAGTACGGCTGGCCGGATACCGCGTATTCGACCATGCCGCCCACCAGGTAGCCAGCGGCGTGATCATCAGCGAGTTGACCAGCCGGAATAGCGATGCCCGCCGTAACGCCAAAGAGCGGCACGTAGTAGTCGGACTCCGTCCGCGGCGCGGGTGCCGCCGGCGGGCCAGACGCCTGCGCCGCGGCGACGCTGGCCACCGTGGCCACAAGAGAGACAGCGAGAGCTAACGATTTTGTCAGGTGCATGAGTGCATGGTGAAAGTTGTCGTCCTGAGCGAGCGAAACCCTTGTCATCCTGAGCGAGCAAAGCGAGTCGAAGGATCTGCACCTCGTCGCGCCATAAACTTCTACATCATTCGCGCAATCCACTCTCCAACGTAGTAGCCCACTGCCGCGACACCGAGTCCGACGACGAACATGTCGATCCCGGAGCGGAACACGCTGCGGCCCGTAAAGACCGATCGCGCTGCGCCAACCACCCAGTGTGACAGCATCGACACCGCAAACGCGACAATTGCAGCCGTATGCCCGTCGAGAAAGACGAATGGCAGCACCGGAATGAGTGCACCGATTGCGGTGGCGGTACCGGTGATCCATGCCTCGCGAAACGGCGACGTCGCCGACTCGCTGATGCCAAGCTCCTCCTGTACCTGTTCGGCCAGCATCTGTTCCGGATCCGCCATCACTTGCGTCGCCAGCGCGTACGCGTGGTCGCGATCGATACCCTTGGCTTCGTAGATCAACGCAAGCTCGTCGCGCTCGACCTCTGGC
>JBDTXZ010000534.1:0-3607 GCA_040005935.1 bacterium
GATGCGTGAACCACGTGGCCGGCTCGTACCGCGCCGTCACGCTCGTGGTCATGCGATCGACGTCTGCATGATCCTCGACGTCATCCCACAGAGCCGCTGGCGTGAAGCCAAATCCCCCTGTCGTCGGAATCAGGCTTCGCCGGCCCCAGACGAGATTACTGAACGGATCGGGGTTGATCGAGCCGTTCTGCGCCAGCCGAATACGGTCGCGGATGTAGCCCAGACTTCCCTCGACGCGCAGCTTCTTGTTGGCTTCGATGTCCATGTTGGCGCGCCCTGCGAACTTCTTGTCGTAGTTCCATGCAACGACACCCTTGTCGTCGTCCCAGGACGTGGACAGGTAGTAGCGCGCGATGTCGTTGCCGCCGTGCAGGCTCGCCGAGTATCCCTGGTTTCTACCGTTGTGGAAGACTGGTCCTCCGCCGCTGTCGATCGCGTATCGATAGAGATTGAGCGTTTCGAGCTGCCCACTCGCGGCGTTCCTCGACCAGAGCGTGCCTGCTCGCCCCTCGGGATTCGCCAACCAGTTCGTGCCTTGGCGCGTGCTGAAGTCCCAGCGCGGCGCACCGTTCGCTCCGCGCTTGGTGATGATTTGCACCACGCCGTTTGAGGCCTCCGTGCCATAGAGCGTCGCCGCCGCGGGGCCCTTGATGATCTCGATGGACTGGATGTCCTCCGGATTGATGTCGTTGAGCCGACTGGCACCCGCGCCGCCACGCTGCCCGGGCCCGCGCGAGGCGCTCGCATCCATCCGCACGCCGTCGATGTACACGATCGGATCGGTGCTGAGCGACAGGCTTCCGACCGAGCGGACCCGGATCTGGGCACCGGTGCCCACTTGACCCGTCGCTGGCAGTACCACCACGCCGGGCGTTCGCCCGCCAATGACCTGCTCGATGCTGCGCGGTGCGGAGTTCTTGAGGACATCGCTCACATTGATGCTCTCGATGACGTTGCCGACCGCTCGCCGTTCGACCGCGCCGCCGGTACCGGTGATGACGACCTGATCGAGTTGGACGGAGCGCTGCGAGAGCGCGAAGTCGGCGGTGACCGATTGCCCGGCCGACACGGTGATGGTGCGATCCTTCGCCGCGTAGCCGAGCATTCGTGCGTGCAACTGCACACTGCCCGGGGTGACAACGCCGAGCGTATATCTGCCTGCGCCATCGGTTCGTGCACCGGCCAGTGTGCGGTTCCCGTCATCCACAACCGTGATCGCGACACCTTCAAGCGGTCGCCCTCCCACGGTGTCGGTGACCTGACCTGTGATTCTGCCTGTCTGCGCGAGCGCCCCGCGACCAACAAACAACGCCGCTAAGACGAGCGGCATCCAGCGAGTTACTGTGCGACTCAACATCGACCCCCCCATGTGAAGAGATGTGCTGACGCATCGTCGCGCCTTGAGTATCCCGGGTGCGAACATGCAGGCAGGGACTACCACAGCAGATGTCCGCGACGACCACGGGCCGGCGTCGGCACCGATACTGACTCCGGTTATTTCCGAACGGTCAATTTTGAAGACGGCGTAAGGCGTTTGGCTTTTCGTCGACGCATCCTGGGGCTAGGGCCAATGCTGTGCAGTCATGGTGCGAATGGATGTCATCCCGCAGGCGCGAACGCAGCGAGCGCGTGTCGGGATCTTCTGTCCACGCGCGACGAACGCCACAGAGCAAGGAAGTAGATCCCGACACTCGCTTCGCTCCTGCGGGGATGACAACCCTTTCCTGAACCGTATTGGGGCTAGGGCCGCTCTGGCGATGCGCCGATCTTTCCCTCGCTTGCGCCAGCAGCGTCTTCGGATCGTAGATCGTGCCGGACTTCACGACGAGATGCACATTGCGCGTGTTCGTGATGCTGGTGAGCGGGTTACCACCGATGACGAACAGGTCGGCGAGCGTTCCAACCTCGATCGTCCCCAACTTCTCCGATACGCCCATCGCCCGCGCGCCGTTGATGGTCGCGATCTTCAGCGCTGCTGCCGGCGGAATCCCGGTCAGCACCAGGGAGTGCAACTCGCGGTGCGCCGAGAAGCCCGCGATGAACTCGCCGGTGCTCGGATTGTCGGTGCCGAGGGTGAGCACGCCGCCCGCATCGTAGAAGGCTTTCGTCGTGCGGCGCATGGCCCAGTACAACGAGTCCCATGACGCCACGGCATGACGCGCCGGCCTCGTCTTCACCCACGCCTGCACGTCAGGCGTGAAGAACTTCCGCTCATCCACCCAGTAGTCGAACCCCTCCTGCAGCCGCGAGAAATACACCGGGGCGGTGATGGTTGGATCGAACATCACGTGTCGCGAAATGAACAGCGCCACGATGTCCTTGAACGGTTTCGACGACGTGTCCACCATCGACCACGACGGATACGCCGTCGTGTTGGGATCGAGCTGGTCGCCGCCGAGTATGTGCTCGACGCGATCGATGCCCATGAGGATGGCGTCGCGCGCATTGGTCGAGTTGCGAAATCCCGACTCGAGATGCGCCGTCACCGTGAGGCCGTGCAGGTGGGCCCGCTCGATGAGCCACCGCAGATGCTGCGGAGCGATGCCCTTGGCCTTGAAGGCGCGCGCACCTTTCGCGGCCCATTCGTCGACATCACGGTAGACATCCGCCTGGGTGGCGTTCGCATTCCAGCCACGACGCGCCGTGCCGAAGTAGGGCCCGGAGTTGTAGATGCGTGGCCCGATTTGCTCGCCGGCGTCGATCCGTTTGCGCGTGTCCATCATCGCGTCCGGATCGTATTCACCGGCGGGGAACGTCGACGTGACGCCGTTGGCCAGGAAGATCAGCGGATTGTAGGTGTACTCGTCGCTGCGGAGGCCATTCTCGCCGAGCGTCATGTTGTAGTGCGCGTGGACGTCGAAGATTCCGGGCAGGACGTATTCGTCGTCGCGAAGGTCGACGACTCGCGCGCCCGGTGCTTCGCCGGCAGCGATCGGACGGTTCACGGCGACGAACCGCCCGCCGACAATCAGCACGCCCTGGTTCCGAACAACGTTGTCGCCGGTGGCCGTGAACAACCATCCGCCGCGAATGACGATCGGCTGCTGGCCGGTAGTCTGGGTGAGTGGATGCTGCGCTGCCTGGGCGCTAAGGGACACTGGAACTGCCGCGAGTAAAACAGCCGCAACACAACGGGCGCGGCGCGCGACTTCGAGCAAAGGGGACATGCGCTCTCTCCTGAATGGTGAGCCGAACTGGTAGAACGTAGCGCTACCATGTCATCCCGCACGAGCCGCAACAGCTACCCTGTCATCCCGCCCGAGCCGCAGGCGAGGGTCGGGATCTACTGTACGGCACTCGAGTCATGGTCCGGGGCATGGACGGTAGATCCCGACACGCTCTGCGAGCGTGCGGGATGACAGGATAAGCGCTGGGCCTGATGCCGGCATCATATCGTCGCTCACGCTGGATTCGCCCTTTCGAAACACCGAGGCTTCCAATGAAGACGCGACCGCGCACTCTCGCACTACTCGGCGCACTGCTTGTCCCCGTCCTCGCATTCCGCTTTGGCGGATGGGCGGTCGTTTCCGTGGATGACCTTCCCGAATATCTCGTCGCGGGGAAGCCGGTCGCCGTGTCCTTTGTGGTGCGACAACACGCCGTCACG
>JBDTXZ010000535.1:0-3603 GCA_040005935.1 bacterium
TGCGTCGCGCGTACCCGGGCATTACGTCAGCGCAGGCGAAGGGTTGGGAGCAGTTCTTCGCAACGCTGCGCACGATCAAGGTGAACCTCGCGATCAGCGGTCTCGAGGTGAGTGGCAGCACCGCCGACGCAAAGCTCGTGGGCACGTACGACTATGTCAGCGAATCGGGTAAGGCGACGCAGCAGGCGGTCTCGTTTCAGGCTGCATTTCGCCGAGAGGGTGGCGCGTGGCAGTTGGCGTCGGTGCACTGAGTCTGTAACCAGAACTGAGCGCCGCGAGGGTTTGTAGCCAGAACTGAGCGCGCCGAGAGTCTGTAGCAGAACTGAGCGCGGCGAATTTTTGTCGTCCTGAGCGTAGCGAAGGACCTGCACGTGCTGTTGTGCTATTGGGCGCTCAGGACGACAAAGTGGCTAGAACGAAAACTCCACGCCCGTCGTGTACGTGACGTTCGCACGCAACCCGCCGCGATTGAGCGGAACAAGCGCATTCGTCACGATCGTAAAGCCATTGCTCGTCGTGAACTTGAAACCGAACGAGCCGTTCACGATGTCGTCCGCCATATCGGGAATCGACGTCGGTGCGATGGTGCGCTTGAACGGGAAGTCGTAGCGCACCGGCGACGGCAGAACGAGCGTGGAACGTCCCACCTGTAGCTCGCTCACGAGATCCACAGCGAGCGTCACGCGATCAGCCATCAAGTTGTCGAAGCCCACCGTCGCGAGCACGGCGTCGTTCTGCGTGCCACCGGCGCGAAACGCATAGCCCGCGTTGCCATGCGGGGAAAATGTGCCATAGCGTCCCGAGAGAATTGCGAGCCCTCGCGCGGAGAAATGCCCGGAGCCCAGTAAATCTTCCTCGTCCCCCGTGGCAAACCTCGCATCGGCCAGGAGCGCAAAACTGCCATGCTCCGATTGCCGAACACCGATCTTCGTGCGTACGGCAACGTCGCCCAGCCCAAATGCAGATCCTTCCACGTCACGGCTGGCGGAGAGTACGGGATTCGCGGACGTACCAGCGAAGAAGTGCGAGACCGTGGGACCGCCGAACGGAATAATCTGCGCATCACTGCGGCCGTGCATCTTCGTGGACACCAGTGGCAGCACGATGCCTACGTCCATGTTGTCGAACAGCCCATACGTCGCATAGATGGACGTCACCTGGACATTGATGTCCATGTTGAGCTTGAACTGCATGATGTCGTTCTCGAAAGACGGAACGCCCATCGGCGCGCACGCCTGTCCAGCCGTGGCTTCACATCCGGGGAAGTCGACGTTCTGGTGCGTGAAGTAGAGATCGATGTTATGAAGGTCCACGCCGCGGAGTGACGTGAAGTGCGAGGTGCTGCGCCCAACGCCAACCGCCGCGCGACCCCGTCCCAACGTCTGCGCCCGCTCGGCGAAAATGGGACCCGATGAGATCGACGTACGAACGGGGACGCCCGCTTCGAAGCGGAACGTTTCGCCGCCGCTCGTGGAACCGATCGGCGCGTTGGCGACGTTGCCCGCGATGGCCGTTGTCAGGAACTCGATGATGGTGCCGTTCTGCGAAACGGCAGACGTGGCGAAGTGCGCTCCGTGCACGCGAATCGAAGCCGGGTTGTTTGGGTCGGCGGTTCCGCTGAGGAAGAGGGGATCATCACCCCCGCCAAAGATGAACAGCTGGTCGATTTTGCTGCGCAGGCCCTGGGCGTCGACAGTGGTCGCAATCGGCGCGACCAGCAGAAGCCCGCCAACCATCAGAGAGAGGCGTCGCATTGGTACCCGAAAAGAGAGTTGTTTCAGCGCATGATGGTAACGCTTTGACGTCTGTGTGGCGAGGAGCGCAGATTCGCTCGAACTCGAATGAGGGAATCGTTGGTGAGCATGCGCCGAATTGTGTTCGGATTCTTGTGCGTTGGAGCAACGCTGCCTGGCTGTGCAGCAAGCGCTGATGGCGCCCGTGCGAGTGCTGACGACGTGCACCACTTCGTGGACGCATATCATCACATCGCGCCGGGCGACAGCGCGTGCCCAGCGCTCGATGCGTACTTCGCGGCGGCGTCTCCTGGCCTCAAGGCGTACGCGAGCAAGTTTGGCGTCGGCGCGAAGGACGTGTGCCGCGCGATTCGCGCGCAGCCAACGTGGTATGCGGGTATCGAGGGCAAGCTGCCGACGCTCGACTCATCAGCGCATCAAATTCGCGAGATCTATGCTCGGTATCTGGCGCTCGACTCCGTGGCTCTTCTTCCGAGCGTGTACTTCGTCGTCGGCAACGGGACGTCAGGCGGGACGACGGTGGGGTGGCGCAATCCCATTGTGCTGATCGGCGTCGAGCGAACCGGCAACGTTGAGAGAATTGCCGGCACGATCGCGCACGAGTTCGTTCACACGCAGCAACACTATCCGTACATCGGCGCGATGTCAGGCGGTCCCACCTTCCTCCAAGGCTCGCTGCTCCGTCATTCCATCAAGGAAGGCTCGGCGAATCTGGTCGCCGAGGTTCTTACCGGTGATCGACAAGGCAACGCGTACGGCGAGGCGCACGCCGGTGAGTTGTGGCAGGAATTTCGCCGCGACATGCACGGCAAGGACTTTAGCCGTTGGGTGTACAATGGGTGGAACGCGAAGGCACTCGGCGATCGGCCGGCCGATCTTGGGTACTGGATGGGCTATCAAATCTCGAAGGCGTACTACGACAAGGCATCAGACAAGCGACAGGCCGTTCGCGACATCATGTCGATAAGAGATTTCGATCGGTTCCTTGCCGAGAGTGGCTATGCCGGTGTGCCATCGCTGAGTATTTCGCATCTTTGATTCTTGCGGTGGGCCACTCAGTCTTTCTTCTTCTTCGCGACAGGCTTCTCTTCACGATCTTCATCAGCGATGTCGACGGACATTGGGAAGAAGAGCGACTGTCGCACTGCGGGATACGGCGTCTTCCAGCCCTTCGCGTCGTGCCACAGGATGCGATTGAGCGCCTCACTCGGCGCCGCGTCCGGATCCTTGAAGTTCATTCGCGCCGACGCCAACGCTGCCTGACGCTTCTCAATCGCGTCCGGACCGGTAATCGCACCGACACGCGTGTTCTTCTCGAGCAGCGACTGCACTGGTTCGATTGCTGTGTACATACGGAGATCCGGCTTCGCTGACGGGTCGATGAAGCTCGCGCGCATGTCCGTCGCCACCAGGTCGAAGATCGACATCGCCGGAAGACCGAGCATCAACTCGATGGTCTTCACCATGCTCGGCTGCGAGTAGAACGTCGAGTCGACGACGCCGCGCCGCGCATACGGCGAGATCGCCAGCGCGACCGTGCGATGACCATCGATGTGATCGACGCCATTCTGCGCGTCGTCCTCGACGACGAGCACCGCCATGTCCTTCCAGAAGCGCGAATGCGTGAGCCCCTCGACAATCTTGCCGAGCGCGAGATCGTTGTCGGCAACGCATGCGCGGGGCGTACACCAATCCGCATTCGTGCCCTCGGTATGATCACTCGGCAAGATGACCATGATGAGGTTCGGCATCTCGCCCTTGGTCTCCCACGCCGCGAGGTGCGAGAGAATATCACCAGCCTTCACGACGTCCGGCGCCTCTTGCGTCCAACCCGGATATTCCGGTACGA
>JBDTXZ010000536.1:0-3603 GCA_040005935.1 bacterium
TGAGCCCTCGTCGCCAACTGGTTGGATCCGTGCTTGGGCCGCGACTCAACACACGTGCCGCCGCACGAAACGCCGGTGCGACGCTTTCTGCCGCGACGGCTAAAGCATAGTTGCGCCGAAAATGAAAGGCCCCGCGCGATACTCTCACCCCGCCGCGACCCGTTGTTCGTCCAACAGCTCGCGAATGGCATCGAACACCCGCTCGGGAGCGATGCGTCGCATGCACGCGCCAGCGCCTGGCGCAAAGTCACACGCTTCGAGGCGGCAGCCGCATGGTGCTTCGGCGCCCACTATTCTGGTATGAGCTGACCACGGCCGGAAAATGGCCGGATCACTCGGGCCAAATAGCGCAACGATCGGTGAACTGACTCCCGCGGCGAGATGCATTGGTCCAGAGTCGACAGCAACCGTCACCGCAGCGCCGCGCAGCACGGCGATCGCCTCGGCGAGCGACGTCTGTCCGGAGAGATTCACGATGCCTGTTTCATCGCCGTCGGAAAGCGGCGTTCCAAATGCCTGCTCGGCACCACCGCCGACATACACGCTTCCGATACCCAACCGCGCGCGCAATAGCTCAGCGACAGCACGCGCATGCTCGGCTGGCCACGAACGCTTGAAAGCGGAGCCGCGCAACGTAAACGCGACATACCCATTCTCGAATCCGTGCCCAGACAGCAGCGAGGTCAATTTCTCGGAGAGTGTGTGGCCCGTCGCGATGTTCAGTGGCATCGGCGGCTTGGCGCCGACGAGTGATGCACTGGCGACATTCTTTTCGACTTCGTGAAGCGACGCGTCAAACGGCCACGCATGCGTGAGGAGTGGGCGTCCTCCAGTGCGATCAGAGCTTACGCGCACGCGCATGCCGCCGAGCGCGAGGAAGAACGTGATGTGGCGCAGGTCGCCGCGCAGGTCGATGCCGACGTCATACCGTCCCGCGCGTATGGTTCGGATGAGCGCCGGAAGTCGCGTCCACTGTTGCATGCGATGTGTCAGCGACGCGCCTCTCGCCGCGCTCCACCATGGAGTGCTGAACGCGATGACGTTATCGACATCCGGATGATCGTCAAAGACCGCTGATGCCCACGGCGACGTGAGCACATCGAGCGTGGATGGTTGGAGCGCACGACGCAACGGGCCGAGCACTGCGGTGGCCATGGCCGCATCGCCAATGTGATCGCAACGGATGACCAAAACGCGTGGCGAGGTTGGGATGTCCGCGCTGAGTGAGCGATTGACGAGCAACGGCGCGAGCGCGCCGACGATGCCATCAACGATGATTGCCACCGCACGTTTCCATCGGCTGCGCATCTGAATCATCTTACGCTTGGTGCGCATGACACGCTCACGGCTCGCTGGTCTCCATCGTTGTCGAGTTGCCCTGCTGGATCTCGAACACGCGACAGTACGCGGCGAGCATCCCGACGATCAGCCAGCTGTATCCCAGCGAAAACCCGGTGGTAGAGAGAAAAGCGATGAGCAGGCTGGCTATTGCTGCCACGAGACCGAGCACCCTGCCAGCATACTCCCCGCTGCGGGACGCCATCGTCCGCAGTAAGCGGAGTGGCCGCGCGATGATCGTCGCCAACAGGGCGATCCAGACGCCCAGCCCTAAGACGCCGGTGTCATGCAGGGCGAGTAGCAGATGGTTGCCGATCCACAGGTGGCGCCAGTTTTCGAATTGCCGGAAGTCCGCGCCCTGGGCGGCAAGTGCCGCAAAGCTGAACGTGCCGCTGCCGATAGCGGGATGTTGCACGATGTGCTCGAACGCCAGCACATAGGTGAACAGTCGCACGATCGCCGTCTGCGACGCCGGATTGATGAGGTTCATCACCTTGAAGCGAAACAGGGTCCCAACGTTGCCGGGAAGCAGCAGAAGCGCGCCGACGACCACGACGACGGAGACGACGACCAACGCGACACGTCCGGAGCGGAAACGAGCGCGGAGGTTGACGTCTCCAAGCGCAAGCAGGCACGCAAATCCGACGATGGCTCCGAGCCACGCCGCGCGTGTGAACGTGATCACGAGCGAGACCGCCGTAAGCGCCACGACCCACCGCAGTAACGCGTCGCTGACGAGCGATTCATGCTCGCGCGTGCGAGCAACGAGCATCGCCACGGCGAGCACCAGATACGCGGCGGAGAAACTGCCGAGTATGTTGGGCTCGACCATGGTGCCATACGCACCGTAGGCCGTGGTCAAGTCCTGGGCCGCACTTTGGCTCACCTCGGCGCCACCAACGTGCATGCCGCTCAAGGCAAGAAAGAACGCCGCAATGCCGATGATACTTGCGACAATCGCACCACACAGTGCATAGCGAAGGAACTCCTCGAGTTCGCGCGGGTTGTCGAGGTAATTGATCAGCACGACGTAGATGATCCACGTTGCCGCAAGGTTGAGACATTGCAGCACGCTGTACGTCGGAACGGGTGAATTCAGCGCGCTCGACATTATGTTTATCGCGAGCAATACCATCAGAATCCAACTCGTCTTATCCAGCCGAATGCGTTTCGTTCCCGCGACGGCAGCAGCGAGCAGCGGCATGAGCAGCAGGCATGCAACAAACTGGTCGGCGCGAATCGAATACTTGCCAACTCCCAGTGGGACGCCATTCAGCGTGACGAGAAATGGAAGCGTCATCAACAGCACGCGCCGCCAACGGATCGCCACGATGATGGCGACCGCTCCCGCGAGGGCGAGGATGATGGCGAAGGACGTTGGCATGACTTGCGGCCAAAATTAGTGTCGGGAACCGCGGCTCGCCCGGGACGCCTGCGCCACGACCTGGCGAGATACGGCTTGGCGATTGGCGTCGCCGTCGCGCTGAGTGCGGTGCAGGTCTTTGTCATTCCACGCCGCCTGGACGTTGCGACCTATGGGCAGTACCGGCTGTTCTTGCTGTTCGTGAATTACTTCGGTCTCGTGGGGTTCGGACTTAGCGAAGGTGCGTTCCTGCGTTGGGCCGGACGCCGGTCGGGCGAGATCGCATGGGAATGGCGCGTCGTTGCGCGATGGATGGTTGCGCTTCAACTCGGCATTGTCGCGATCTCGGCGGTTGTAGCGGTCTTCGTCGACCCTCTGCTTCGCATCTATATGCTCGCTGTTGTCGTCTGCGCGCTGTGTGTGAACTGCAATGCGCTTTGTGCGTATGCGCTCCAAGCGGCAGGAGACTTCAAGCGCGCGGGTCGCGTGGTTACGCTCGCTCCTGGACTATTCGTGGGCGCCGTGGTGGTGTTTTCGATGAAAACGCTCGTTGCCATCCTGGCGGCGTACGTGGGGGCGTTTCTCATCGCGGCGGGGTACGGCTTCGTCAGCCTCCTGCGATTCACACTGGAGACGCCAGCCGAATCCGCCGGTCTCACCATCCGCCAGGTCGTGACGACCGGCCTTCCGGTGCTTGTCTCGAGCCTTGCGGCAGGACTCTCGCAATCGGTAGATCGTATTCTGGTCAGTGCCGTCACTCCCATCACCTCGTTTGCTCTTTACGGTTTTGCGGGGACGGCAGCGATCGCCGCGAACTCCGCAGTACAGGCGCTGTCGCGCGTTGCTCTCTCTCACGCTGCACATCGCACACCTGCTCAACGCTCGCACTTTCTGGGCGGATT
>JBDTXZ010000537.1:0-3601 GCA_040005935.1 bacterium
ACTGGGCACAACCACGTCGTTCGTCGGCAGCGTCATTGCCAATCAGAGTATCACGGTGACGACCGGCGCGAGCATCACGTGTGGACGGGCGATCGCGCTCAACGGCGCCGTCACGCTGGACCACAACGTGATTGCAATCGACGGGTGTTCCAGCGGCACCGCACCGGTGACCACAGCCCCCGAGCCATCGAGCCTCGTCATGCTCGCATCCGGCTGTCTGGCGTTCGCCGGCTTCGCCCGACGCAGGACTGTCAGCTAGCGCGCGTTCATCCAGCGAGCGCTGTTCCGCGGCGGAGTGCTGCACGCACTTCGTCCGCAGGCAGGGTGGCCAGACGAATCACGGCGTCGCGCGATATCGAAACGCGCTTCGCCGTGAAGACGCGCAACCACCGCGCACTTCCGTACAGCTCCTCCGACAACTTTGGAAGGTTCACGGCACCTTCCCATCCAGCGGCGGTAAGTCGCCGCACGCTGCCGTCACGCCGACGCACCGGGATGTCCAGCCCGAGCATCTGCGTCTTCATGGGATAGTCGAGTAGCAACTCACCTGGCTGTAAATGCAGCTCTCGCGCGAGTTGATCCTCGACCGCGACGACCAGCGGGCGATCATCCGCAATCCATTCGCCGATGTCAGGAGGGAGTTCGGCGGCAGGACACTCGAACACGCGCTTGTACAACCTCCGTTCCCGCATGGCCGACAGGAGCGGCGTGGGCGAGCGCTCAGCCAGTTCGTGCAGCAGCCCTTCGTCCGTATAACTCGCGAGCGCCTCGGCTCCAAGCGATCCGGCGCGGAGCGCGCCGTCAACGAGACGCTTGTACATCGCCGTCGCGCTTCGGACGGCGTGATGCCAGTAGACATTGCGGTACATCTGGTACTTGGCGAAGAGCAGTGACTCAAGCGCGGACAGTCCCTTCTCGGAAATGCCGATCATCGGCGAACCACGATCAGGGTCGTCGACCAATGTGAGTGAATCGAGCAGGCGATCAACGTCGATGTCGCCGTAATTCACGCCGCACATGAACGCGTCGCGCTTGAGGTACTCGATCTTGTCGAGGTCCAGCGAGCCGGAGATCAGACCCTGCAATGGGCTCGCACTTCGACCGCGAATGAGGTCCATGATGCGTGAGGGAGCGTCATCGCCGAGCTCACCCTGAAGGATGTCGGCGACCTCGCCACTCATGATGAGCGGGCGCGCGACTTCTTCATGATGCAGCGCGCCGATTTCCTCGAGCGCGTGGGAAAAGGGATAGTGCCCGATGTCGTGCAGGAGCGCAGCATACCGCACGATGCGGCAAGCCTGGGGCTCGAGTGTGGTCGTCTCGTCGCGCTCGACAAACAGCGACAACGTGCGACGCGCGAGGTGATAGGCGCCGAGGGCATGTTCGAACCGCGAGTGACTCGCGCCCGGGTAGACGAGATACGCGAGGCCGAGTTGGCGCACGTAGCGCAATCGCTGGAACGCTCGTGAATCCACCAGTCGCAGGGCAACGGGATCGACACGAATATTATTCCAGAGTGGATCGCGGATGATCTTGTCGAACAACCGAAGACGGGTGAACGGTGAACGGTGAACGGTGAACGGTTCACTCTACCCTTGGGGGCCGGCCGCCTTGATGCTCTCGGCCACTGATCCAAATTTCTCGAAATTGGTTCGGAACATCTCGGCGAGCTTCTTGGCTTGTGTGTCGTACGCTGCTGCATCGTTCCATGTGCCGCGCGGATCCAGAACATCGTTCGGCACACCAGGAACTGCCTGCGGAATGGCGAGCCCGAACACGGGATCGGTGCGCGTGGCAGTGCCGTCGAGCTTGCCGTCGAGCACAGCATGCACCATCGCGCGCGTGAGGCCGAGCTTCATGCGCTTGCCGACACCATAGGCGCCCCCGCTCCACCCGGTGTTCACGAGCCACACATTCGACCCGTGGTCGTCGATAAGACGGCCGAGCATCTCCGCGTATTTCGTGGGATGCCAAACGAGGAATACGGCGCCGAAGCACGACGAGAACGTGGCTTGCGGCTCGGTCACGCCACGCTCTGTGCCCGCGACCTTCGCGGTGTAGCCGGAGAGGAAGTAGTACATCGCTTGATCGCGTGACAGCTTCGCGAGCGGCGGCAGGACACCGAAGGCGTCAGCCGTGAGGAACACGATGTTCTTGGGATGCCCGCCGCGGCCGGATGGCACGTGGTTGGGGATGTACGGCAGCGGGTACGACGCGCGCGTGTTCTCGGTGATGCTCTGGTCCTCGAACTTCACCTTCCGCGTAATCGGATCGAGCACGCAATTCTCGAGAATCGTGCCGAACATCTGCGTCGTGCGATAGATGTCTGGCTCCCCTTCGGGCGAGAGGTTGATGACTTTCGCGTAGCAACCGCCCTCGTAGTTGAACGTGCCTTCGGGCGCCCAACCATGTTCGTCGTCGCCAATGAGCGAGCGTGCCGGATCCGCGGACAACGTGGTCTTGCCGGTGCCGGACAGGCCGAAGAAGAGCGCTGTGTCGCCAGCGGGCCCTATGTTCGCGGAGCAATGCATGGACAGCACGCCCTGCTTTGGCATGTAGTAGTTCATGACCGTGAACATCGACTTCTTCAATTCGCCGGCGTAGCGCGTGCCGCCGATGAGAATCATCCGCTCGGCGAGATTCAGCACGATGAATGTTCCCGTGCGCGTGCCGTGCTTCTCGGGATCGCCCTGGAATTCAGGCGCGTGCAGCACCGTAAAATTGGGCGCGAAGTCCTTTAGCGCGGCGAGCTCGGGACGCACGAACATGTTGCGGACGAACGCCATGTGCCACGCATTCGGCGAGACGTACCGCACGGCCAGGCGATACTTCGGGTCTGCGCCGCAGTAGAGGTCCTGCACGAACAGATCGTCGCGCTCGTTCAGGTACTGCTGTACATCGGCGCGCAATACGGCGAAGTGCTCTGGCGTGATTGGTTGGTTGACCTTGCCCCAATCGACATCGGCCTCGGAGCCGGGTTCCTTGACGACGAACTTGTCGTTGGGTGAACGGCCCGTATGCGGCTTTGTCACTGCGACGAACGGCCCCATGTCAGCAAGCTGTCCCTCGCCGCGCTCGATGGCATGCTGGATCAGCAAGGGCGCAACGTGGTTCCAGTGCACCTTTCCGGACGGTGCGAGCCCTTGCGCAGTTAGGCTTCCCTGAAGGCTCGATTCAATCTCAGGCGTAGTCTCTGTGGCCATTGCTGCAGTTCCTTTGGTGTCGCTGAGGCGGCGCGAAGCGCACACGCCCAAGCTTAGAGTTTCGAGTAGACGGTCGGTGTGGGGCTCGCGGCTGCGAAGGCGGGCTCCACCGATTGCGTGCGTTCCTGCGCGTCCACGACGGCCACAGCGGCCATGTTGACGATGTCCTGCACGTCGGCGCCACGCTCGAGCACGTGGACGGGACGGCGCATGCCAACGAGGATCGGGCCGATGGCTGTGGCGCCGCCGAGGTGATGCAACAACTTGTACGCGATATTCCCTGCGCTCAGGTTTGGAAAGATCAGGACGTTCGCTTGTTCCTTCAGCGTATTAAAGGGATAGTCACGCTTGAGGATTTCTGGATCGAACGCGGTGTCCGCCTGCATTTCTCCATCAAC
>JBDTXZ010000538.1:0-3595 GCA_040005935.1 bacterium
TGGCAACAGCTTGCCGAGCGAGTCGGTGAGACTCAGCTTGTCGCCGTCGATGAGCCGAAGTATCGCGGCGGCTGTGAATTGTTTCGTAATGGAGCCGATGCGATAGATCGTGCTCGCGTCCGCGGCCAGGTGCCTGCGGCGGTCGCGTTCGCCCACACCAACTAACAGCAGCGTGTCCGAACCTTTGACGACCGCCACGGTGGCGCCGACCGCCGGTCCGTCAACAAGAAAACCGCGCGCGAGAGAATCGAGGCGCGCGATCACGACGACTCGGCTGGTCGATGCGACAACCGGCTCTTGTGCGGAGAGGCCCTTTGTCAACAACGTCGCGACAACACCGAAGAACAGGGACAGGAACCGACGGACCGGCGTGAACCACATGAAAAACGCGGATGATCAGAGAGAGGTGTAAAGCCGGTAGAGCACCTGCGTCCCGAATTCGTCCCAGCCCATTGCGGCGACTCGTTCGTAGAGCTCCTGTGCGCACGCGAGGCCCGGCAACTCGAGTTGCATTTCATCTGCGCTCGCGACGGCGATGCGAATATCCTTCAAGATGTGCTTGACGTAAAATCCCGGAGCAAAATTCTCGGCGAGCGCGCGCGGTGCAAGGTTTGTCATCGCCCAACTGCCTGCGGCGCCGCCACTGATGCTCGCGTGCACCGCGTGCGGATCGAGCCCGGCCTTACGCGCGTATGCCAGCGCCTCGCACCATGCCACCATTCCAATGGCGACGGCAAGTTGATTCGCCATCTTGCAATGCTGGCCCGAGCCAGCCGGGCCAAGCAGCGCGATGTTCTTACCGAGCAGTTGGAGGATTGGTTCCGCGCGAGCGAACGCATCCGGTTCTCCACCTGTCATGATCACGAGTTTGGCTTCGCGGGCCCCGATGTCGCCGCCCGACACCGGCGCGTCGAGCGCCTGGATGCCGCGCGCTGCGCCGGCCTCGGCAATCCGTTGCGCGAGCACGGGGCTCGACGTCGTCATGTCGATGAGCAATGCTCCCTCGCGCGCGTTGGCAACGATGCCCTGCTCGCCGAGGTACGTCTGCTCGACGTCGACCGGAAAGCCGAGCATCGTGATCACAACGTCGGCCGCGCGCGCTACGCTCGCTGCAGAATCATGCCAGTGTGCTCCGCCATCGAGAAGGGTCTGCGCCTTTTCCTTCGTGCGGTTGTGGATTTCGAGCGTATAGCCTGCCGCCGCGAGATGGCCAGCCATGCTGCGGCCCATGACGCCGGTGCCGATGAATCCGATGACGGGGAGGTTGGGCATTTCCGTTGTGTTGGGTGGCGCGTTCTGCGACGTATGCGGAGGAAACTGCAAGTGCCTGTCGCGGATCACAGGGAAACGCGCGGACACGCGCGGATAAAGCGACACGCAGTATCCGCGCGTGTCCGCGAAATCCGTGATTGTTGCAGTTGTAGTTGCAGTTCGCAGTAGCCGTTGTGCTATTGCCGTTGCCGCTTGCTATTGCCGGCAGTGGACGGCCTCGCGTCGCCCTGACGGCATGGCGAGGAAGTTATCGTGCGCAGATAACCCCGGAAGTGGTTACGAACCGAATCACAGCCTTCTACACTTTGATGGATCCTCGTGCGCGCCGGCATCACCATGCCCACTCAATGCGAATTCGCCAGTCGCTTGGTCTCATATCCGTCATGACACTCGCCGCCGTATCCCTCATTGCGCAGGAACCTGACTGGACTGCGGCGAGCAGGGAGACGCTCGCGAATCTTCAGACGATGATTCGCATGAACACGGTGAATCCACCGGGCAACGAGTTGCAGGTTGCACGGTTTCTGGAGACGACGTTCAAATCGGCGGGCATCGAGACGCACCTGTTCGAGCCGGCGCCGGGTCGCGCGGCATTGGTTGCACGCCTGCAGGGCAATGGCAGCAAGAAGCCCGTGCTCATCATGGGCCACATGGACGTCGTTGGCGTTGAGCGCGCGCATTGGTCGGTCGATCCCTTTGCGGCCGAGATCAAGGAGGGATACGTCTACGGCCGAGGTGCGATCGACGACAAGGGCATGCTCGCGACGAACCTCGAAACCATGCTGTTGCTCAAGCGCACTGTGATCGACAAGGGAGGCACGCTTGCGCGCGACGTGATCTTCGTTGCCAACTCGGATGAAGAGCAGGGCGGCGACTTTGGCATGGGATGGCTCATTGCCAATCATCCCGAATTGATCAAGGCGGAATTCGCATTGAACGAAGGCGGACGCACACGCATCGTTGGCGGAAAGCTGCTGTATGTCGCCCTGCAGAACACGGAGAAGGTTTCGCATGTCGTCGCCGTGACCGCGCATGGTCCTGGTGGTCATGCGTCGATACCGCTCGATGGCAACGTGATTTTTCGACTTGGCCGAGCGCTGTCGAAGATTGGTGCGTACACGCCGCCCGTGTTTCTCACTCCGACCACGCGCGAGTTCTTCACGCAGCTGGGCCGAGTGTGGCAGAACAAGGAGGAGCGTCACGCGATGGCGGACGTTGCGTCGACGGACACGCGGCGCGTGCAGCGCGGTGCACGCATCCTGGAAAAGACGCCGGTGTTCAACGCCGTCATTCGCACGGGGATTTCGCCCACCATTCTCGAAGGGGGGATTCGCTCCAATGTCATTCCGACCGACGCGACGGTGAAGCTCAATATTCGCACATTGCCCGGGCAGTCGATCGACAGCGTGGTCGCCAGGCTCAAGAAGGTCGTCAATGATCCGCTCGTGGACGTGACCGTCGTCGACCGGGGCGATGACTCGCCGGCGTCTGACTTCCATTCACCCATGTTCACCGCCATTCGCGAGAGTGCGCAAGCACTCGATCCGTCGCTGGTGGTGGTACCGTACTTGAGCACCGGCGCGACGGACAGCGCACGATTGCGCAATTGGGGGATGCAGGCCTTCGGCTTGCTCCCGTTCCCGATGAATCAGGATGACGAGGATCGCATGCATGGCAATGACGAGCGCGTGCCGCTCACGAGTCTCGAGTTCGGAACGAAAATGATTTACGGCGCGATACTGCGGGTGGCGCGATGAGCACGCCGTCGAAGGGCGTGGCGCTGGTGACCGGCGCGTCGCGCGGCATTGGGCGGGCGGTGTGTCTGCGTCTCGCGCGCGACGGGTATGAAATCATTGCCGTGGCGCGTGACGCGGCACATCTCGAGGCGCTCTGCGCGGAGGTGACGAAGGCGAAAGGAACGTGCCGTGCGCTTCGGCTCGATCTCACGGACGCGGCGCGCATCGATGCCGCGATGCAGGGACTGCACGTCGACGTGCTGGTGAACAACGCTGGCATCGGCGTGATCAAGCCACTCGTCGAGCTGACGGTGCCCGATTGGGAGCGAATGATTGACCTGAATGTGAACGCGCTATTTCACGTGACGCGAGCGGTTTTGCCGGGCATGCTGGCGCGCGGGGCGGGCCACGTGTGCACGATTGGGTCGATCGGTGGCCGGAGCGCATACGCTGGCGGAAGTTGCTACAACGCAACCAAGGCGTTCGTGACGGCGTGGGCGGAGTCGTTGATGCTCGAGGTGCGCGACCAGGGCGTGAAGGTGTCCGTGGTGTCTCCGGGCGGCGTGTCGACGGAATTCGGCGGCAAG
>JBDTXZ010000539.1:0-3576 GCA_040005935.1 bacterium
GGCGGAGGCAGGGCGGCGCCGGTAACTTCGGGCATGTACCTGCCCGCACCATGGATGCGACGTCGCGTCCTGCTGGCGACTGTTGCGTTGCTCGCAGTCGCGTCCGTTTAAAGTGCCCAGTGTCCTGACGGCGCGCCGCCTCCATGCAAGGGCGCGATGCCCACCGCGCTGCGCCGCGTCAATCCACCAAAGGACAGGCGCGCGTGGATCGTCGTGCCCTTCGGAAACGTGATGAAGGCGCCGGAGCTCGACTGGCTGCGCGACGCGAGCGTCAACCTACTGTCGCTCGACATCGGCCGCTGGACGGACCTCCGTGTTGTTCCCGACAAGCGCGTTGGAGACCTGCTGCGCGAACTGCCACCTGCCCGCCTGGCGGCGACGCTCACGTTGAGTGATGGTCTCGCGATCGCCCGGCGCGCGGGCCGGGCAAGCTCGTGATGGGTGACTTTTTTAAGACGGGGACGGGCGCACGCCTGGTCGCGAATGTGTTCGACGTCGCCACTGGCGCCAAGCTCCGTTCCGCGGTGCAGCAGGCGCCGCAGCAGGACTCGCTGCTTACGGCGTTCACGCCGCTGGCGCGAGGCGTATTGGCTGTGCCACCGCCGTCGGATGCGAAGATGGGCGATTGGGGAACGACACGGCTCGACGCTTACCAGGAATATCTCCTCGGCGTTCGGGCAACGAACGCCGACCAGATGCTCGAGGCCCGCCCGCACCTCGAACGCGCCATCGCCCTCGACTCCACGTTCGCGCTGGCGCATTTCCAGTTCTCGTATGCGCTCGGGTGGGGCGAGGCACGCAGTTCTCGCAGCGAGGCACTCAGGCACGCCCTTGCTGCTGCGCGGCTCGGTACCGGGTTACCGCGCCGCGAGCGTGCACTCATCTACGCACGAGTCGCTGGCGCGTCGCGCGAGCAAGGCAAGGAATCAGCGTCGGCGGCGCGGAGTGCCGCATCGTTGATGTCGTGTCCCTTGCTGCATGCGGCGAGCGCACAGACGCCGATGAGTATTGCGAGCGTTCGATGTGATCGTGGCATGAACAGGGAGGAGGGACGTGGGAGGGACAAAGTGCTGCCCCGTTGCGGGCTGTCGAGTGCCTGACCCAGCGCCCTTGTGTGGCGCGGGAACCACCGCTACGTATCGCCTTCCCTGATAATCTTCTTTCTCGCGCAGAGGGCATGATGTCGAACGTCCAGACCATTCAGGCGGGCTACGCCGCCTTCGCCAATAGCGACCCCTCGGTTCTGTTCGGGGCCATGGCCCCCGACATTCAATGGAATGAAGCCGAGGGCAACCCGCTCGCGGACCGCAATCCCTATGTAGGTGCGCAAGCCGTGGGAGAAGGGGTGTTCGGCCGGTTGCTCGCCACTTTTGACGGCTTCACCGTGACGCCCGATCGCTTCGTTGACGGCGGCGATGACATCATCGTGCTCGGGCGCTATCGCGGCACGATGAAAGAGGGCGGCGCAAAGCTTGACGCACCGTTCTGCCATGTCTACCGCTTCAATGGCGACCGGATCGTGTCGTTCCAGCAGTACACCGATTCTGCGCAGTGGGCGCGGCTGATGTCGTAGCGTCCGCGAGGAGAATTGGCGGCGACTGTGGTCGCGAACTAGCAGCGACCACGGGACCTGACGCGAGTCACTGCGATTGAACCGCATCATTCAGGGTAGACCGCTCGTGCGATCAGCAACAACCCTGTCCCGACGACGACGGCTCCGATCCCTCGTGCGACGCGTTCACCCGCCGGCGCAAGACGCTCGACGGTGATGGCGGCGGTGACGACCGTCATCGCGCGCAGATCCATGATGCCGACGACGAGGAGGATCGTCGTAAGGCCCGCACAGCTGCAGCTGCAGTGAAGGCCAAGGCGCAGACCGTGTCGTAACGCCGTGCGCGCACCCGCCGACCACGTTCGGCCGTGGCGCATCGCGTCTCGGCAATACGCGAGGTGATTTGCCTTCCACGTGCTGAACTGAATCACGCCTGCGATTACAAACACCAAACCGACGGTAATCGGACCGGTGCGCGCCAACAACGGCCGCTGCATCGCAACGGCCGCGAGCGTGACGCCCAGCGGAAAGATCGCCATTCCGAGCACGATCCACACGCCGAAATATCCCACACCCACCAGTGCCGTTAGCCGATTGAGTCGCGTCTCGCCGATGCTGCCGACTGCCCGGCGGTAGCGCCACAGCGCTGGCGCCAATGATGGCAGCATCATCGCCGCCATCATCGGGACCCACATGCCGATGAACGACACCGCGGCGCCGGCCCACGTCTGGCCCGGCATACGCATCCAGACCATCGACATCGGTCCGACGCCTGGCATCGTCATCTCGCCCATCAGAGTACGTCGTACTTGTCGTGATGGCGCCACCACACGCCGTTCTCGTTGCGTCCCTTCGGGGCGCGATCGAGCCACTGGTACATGCCCCACACGCCATCCAGTCCGCGCGCGTAACTGGAGTAGGTGTGGTAGACGATGCCATCCTCGAGCACGAACGCGCTAAGACCGGGCCTGTCTCGCGTATACGTCGCCACGTCGGTTCCGGTCATGGCCGCGATCTGTGCGACGGGCGTTTCGGAGCCGCGCAACTGCCACTCTTGAACGGTCTTCCCGGCGATCGACTCACGTGTCGCCGCCTCGCGGCGGTAGTTGTACTCGATGCCCGTCCGCTGCTGCTCCTCGGTAAACCAGACGTTGAAGTCGGCGTTGAAATCGCTGCTGGACGAGGACGCCCAGGGAAACGTCCAGCCCATCCGTTGCTTGAATGGCTGGAGCTTCGCGAGCGGCGCCCGCGATACAGCCATCAGCATGACATCGTGATTCGCCAGGTGCACTGCGACGCCGTTGAATCCGTCGGCGATCGACGAGCATGATGGACATCCCGCCGCGTAATCGGGGCCGAACATGAAATGGTACATCAGGAGCTGCGAACGCCCCTTGAACAGGTCCACCAGCGAGACACTTCCCTCCTCCGTCTCGAATCGATACTCCTTGTCGACTCGAACGCGCGGCAAATTCTGACGCCGCTGCGCCAGTTCGTCGCTGCGCCGCGTCAGCTCCTTCTCCGCCTCGAGCAACGGCAGTCGCGCTGCCAGCCATTCTTCACGTGTCCCGATCGTATGTGTCGTCATCGTTCTTGTCTCCTGTGTGGATATCGTTGGTCGTTCGCATCGCTCTCGATACGACGTGCTAAAAGGCTGTCGGAAATAGGTTAGAACCGAAGCGCGGACGGCTGTGAGTGACAATTGTGGCGGGATTCAAATGGACGCCGGAATTCCTGCGGCGTCTGGTATCGCCTTAACGACGCTCGAGGTGATGTGGGAGGTGGCGCGTCGTGGACGTCGTGCACAGATACGTGCGATATGAGCAGAGCTGGGTGAGCAGCTCCTTCGACTCGTGAAGCAGCGTGGCCTTCTCCGTTTCACCAACGACCATGATGATCACATCATCTCGTCCAGGGCCGGCGCTCAGCATGAATGGATATCTCGTGCTGAACCCATTCCCGCCGATGTCCGCGTCCTTGAGGTTCTGCGCATAGATCATGTAGTGCGGCATGTTCATGGAAAT
>JBDTXZ010000540.1:0-3567 GCA_040005935.1 bacterium
ATGCATTCGAGCCTCGGGGGCAGCAGCCGCACAATATTTTTGCGGTGACTGATTTCTCACGCAAGTCGTTCAGCGTGGAATTCGGAATTGGGGCAGGCTTGACCGACGCGTCGGACAAGCTGGTGATCAAGACGATTCTCGCGCGGACGTTCTAGCCATTGTCGTCCTGAGCGCGGAGAAGGGCCGGTCGTTGCAACACTCCATCCTGTCATCCCGCATGCGCGAAGCAAATGTCGGGATCAACCGTCCTTTCGCACTGGCCTTCTTTCGGGAGGGTGTGGTAGATCCGACACTCGCTCGCTGCGCTCGCGCGTGCGGGATGACAGGACTGCTCCCTTCGACTCGCTTCGCTTGCTCAGGATGACAGGACACACAGGGGAGTCTTCGGTGCTTCAATGATTGTGCACCCGCCGCGGTGGGCCAGCTCTCGCGTTAGCGTCCTCGCAATACTCTGCGCAATACTCTCCGCGTGCCTGCCGCGTGCGGTGGCCGAGACCATCGTGCTCGAGGATCAAGTCGTCCGTAGTGGCGATCTTGCTTACGGCGAAGACGCGCGCCAGACGCTCGATGTCTATCGAGCACGAACCACGCGACGATCGGCGCCGGTGGTGGTCTTTCTCTATGGCGGCCGCTGGAAGTACAGCTCGAAGCGGGACTATCTGCTTGTCGGCAATGCGCTCGCGCGCCAGGGATGGATTGCCGTGCTGCCGAACTATCGGCTGTATCCGTCGGTGCTCTTTCCTGCGTGGGTGGTCGACGGCGCAAGCGCCGTGCGCTGGACGCGCGACCACATCGCCAGCTACGGTGGCGATCGCACGAAGATCATTGTCGTCGGGCATTCCTCGAGCGCGCATACGATCGCGATGCTCGCGCTCGACGAACGCTACTTGCGAGCTGCTGGCGTTCCGAGCGGCGCGGTGCGCGGTTTCGTCAGCATGGCCGGCCCTGTCGACACGACGTGGACCGCACCCGACGTCCAGGCGCTCATGGGGCCCAGCGACGAGTGGCCCGACTCGTACCCGTATAACTTCGTCGACGGGAAGAACGCGCCGTTCCTCCTGCTTCACGGCGCGGGCGACAACGTCGTCACGGTGGGAAACTCCGTCAGGCTCGCGAATCGAATCACGTCGCGCGGAGGATGCGCGAAGCTCGTCGTGTATCCGGCAATCGGTCACGTGAAGATTGCGTTGTCGCTCGTCATTCCGTCGCTCGCACCGGCACTGCGTGATATCGATGCGTTCGTGCGTGACCCGGCAGGATTTGCCTGCGGGCGCTGAGTTGTCGTGATGAGCGCGGTTTAGTCGTCCTGAGCGCAGCGAAGGACCGGTGGGTGCAACCGGTGGACGCAACACTATCGTGATATGTCATCCCGCATGAGCGGAGCGAATGTCGGGATCTGCTATTCGTCGACGCGCGGGCCTGCTGCGCGGGAATCGTCCGGTGGATCCCGACACTCGCTCGCTGCGCTCGCTCCCGCGGGATGACAGGGTGTTGCGTCGACCGGTTGAAACCGCCCCTGCACCTCGCACAGAAGGGACCATCCTTTGCGCTTGGTGGGTATACTCACGGACCACCCCGACCCACGAATCCAATGAATTTCAAGCTGTTGACGCTTCTGTCTGCATTCGTTTCCGCCGCACCGCTCGCTGCGCAGGTCGCCAGCCCCTCGGCGCCTCCAGCTGCGTCGTCGCGCTTCGACAATACCGGCGTCGGCGACACGTCGATGTTCGCACCGCTCGACTTGCCACCCGGCAACCTCTATCGCGCCGGTTCTGGCGCGCCCGGACCCAAGTACTGGCAGAACCACGCCGACTACGACATCAAGGCGTCGCTCGATACTGCCTCCAAGACACTGAAAGGCTCGCTCAAGCTCAAGTACACCAACAACTCGCCCGATACGCTTCGCTTCATCTGGTTGCAGGCGGAACAGAATGCCTTCAAGGACAAGTCGCTCAACTCCTTCATCTTCCCACAGGAGTCGCGCTTCGGCGCACGCGGGTTTGAAGGCGGCGATGTGTTCGATCGCTTCGACCAGCTCCTCGGCACAAAGCGCGTTGCTGTAAAGAGCCGTCCGAACGAGACGACGATGAAAGTCGATCTCGCCGAACCACTCGCACCCGGAAAGTCGGCGACGTTCGATATCGCGTGGCACTTCCTGGTGCCGGAGCACGGCGCCGACCGCATGGGGCGCGAAGGGTCGCTTTACGAACTCGCGCAGTGGTATCCGCGCGTCAACGTGTACGACGACATTCGCGGCTGGAACACCGAGCCGTACCTGGGCCAGGGCGAGTTCTATCTCGAGTACGGCGACTTTACGGTCGAGATCACGGTGCCCGCAGGCTACATCGTGGCGAGCACAGGTTCGCTCACGAATCCGCGCGATGTTCTTACGACGACGCAGGTTTCACGTCTCGCGCAGGCGATCAAGTCGGCGACACCTGTAAACATCGTTACGCTCGACGAAATCAAATCCGGAGCCGCCCGCCCCAAGAATGCGGCTGGCATGCTGACGTGGAAGTTCTCGGCGAAGAAGGTGCGCGACGTCGCATGGGCCGCATCGCCCGAGTATCTCTGGGACGCGAGCGGGTGGAACGGCATTCTTGCGCAGGCGTTCTATCGGCCGAGTGCGATCGATCCGTGGAAGGATGCGGCGGATCAGACGCGGATGTCGCTCGACGAGTATTCCACGCGCTGGTTCAAGTATCCGTGGCCGCAGATGAGCGCCGTCGAAGGCCCGATCAGTGGCATGGAATATCCCATGCTCGTGATGGAAGCGAAGAGCAACGACAAGTTCGATCTCTACAACGTGGTCACGCATGAGATCGGGCATAACTGGTTTCCGATGATCGTTGGATCCAACGAGCGTGTCTACATGTGGCAGGACGAGGGTTTTAACACCTTCATCAACACCTTCAGCGAGGGTCGCCGTTATCCCGAAAAGGGCGACCAGATACAGCGCGGGCTCGAAGAGCGTCAAGGTGTTGAGGGCGCGATGCGGCGGAACCTCGATGTGCCCATTGACGTCATGCCCGACCGTATCAATCCGGGCTTGCTCGGACTCGCGGCGTACGTCAAGCCAAGTGTCGGACTGCAATTGCTCCGACAGGAAATCATGGGCCCCGCCGCATTCGACGATGCGTTCCGCACGTACATCGAGCGTTGGGCGTTCAAGCATCCCACGCCGGCGGATTTCTATCGCACCATGGAGGACGTCGGCGGCAAGCGTCTCGACTGGTTCTGGCGCGAATGGTTCAAGGAGAATCCGCATTTCGACCAAGCGATCGATACGGTCGTGACGACGCAGGCACCGAATGGATCGAATGTCGTGACGGTGATGTACGGCAACCGCGCGCGTGGCGTGCTGCCAATTCATGCGCGCTTCACGTACAGCGACGGATCAGTCGAGAACCATGACTACCCTGCCGAAGTGTGGAGCACGAACACGACGCATTACGTGCGGCGGTATACGCTCACGGGCAAGACGTTGTCACGCATCGAACTCGATCCGGACAAGCGACTCGTTGATGTTGATCGCACGAACAACGTCTGGGGCTCGGCACCAGCCGG
>JBDTXZ010000541.1:0-3558 GCA_040005935.1 bacterium
AAATCGAGCTCGGCGCGCGCGGCGCGCCCCTGCTCCACGACTTCTGCGAGCGTACTGCCATATTTTTTCGTCAGCTTGAAGAGCAGATCGCGACGGCGCCGCACTTCATCGAGCCGAGCAGGATCCAGCTCCACGGACGACTCGTATTCGTCGAGCTCGCGCGGGAGTGCTTCGAGGCTGTAATACGCATTGTCGTAAATCTCCTGCAACCGCGCGAGCGTTGGATCGATGCGTTGGATGCTGGCCAGCAAGCGTTCCACGCTGGCCAGTCGCTGCAAAAGACTGTCTTCGTCGCCCTCGATGGCCGTCGAGATACCTGTCGCGAGCTCGCGCAATTCTTCCGCGTTTTCAAGACGACGCGCTTCGTCTTCCAATCGTACGTCTTCGCCCTCGACGAGCTTCGCGCCCTCGATTTCACCAACGACGTGGCGCAGATAGTCAGCGCGCTTTTCCGCGTCGGCCCGACGACGACGGAGATCCGCGATGTCGCGTCGGGCAGTGGCCAGGGCTGCGTACGAATCGCGGACGGCTGACGCGTGCTCGGTGGCACCGGCAAACGCATCGAGAATGCGGCGCTGTGCCTCTCCGTCGAGCAACGTTTGCGCCTCGTGCTGCCCGTGAAGATTCACGAGCATGCGTCCAACGTCTGCGAGAATTGCTGCGCTGACGGTCGTGCCGTTCACCCACGCGCGCGCGCGCCCCGCAGCGGCAATTTCGCGCTTGAGGACAACGAGCGGCTCGTCGGCATCGATGCCGCGCTCGTCGAGCAGCGCGACGATTTCTGGCCGGTCCGATACGTCGAACACGCCTTCGACAGTAGCGCGATCGGCGCCGGTACGGATGAGATCAGGACTCGCACGCTCACCCAGCAACAGTCCAAGTGCACCGACGATGATGGATTTTCCCGCGCCCGTCTCACCTGAGAGCACGTTGAAACCGCGGCCCAACGGTAACGTCAGCGATTCGATGATCGCGAAATTCCTGATGCGAAGTTCGGTCAGCATTTGGCGGGTTCGTCCCGCTCGAGCAGTCCACCCCAATGCAGCTTTTCACGCATCGTCGCGAAAAAACTGGCCTCGGGAAAGCGGACGATCGGCACCGAATGCGCCGAGCGCCGGACCACGAGCGTTTCCGACAGGCCAAATGTCGCTCCAACCTGGCCGTCGACCGTCACCAAAAGCTCTTGAGGACCATCCTCTACCCGCACTGTGATTTCCGCTGTCGGCGGCAGCACGAGCGGTCGCAACGCCAGCGTGTGCGCGCTCACCGGCGTGACGAGCAGCGTTTCGAGCGTGGGAAAAACGACCGGCCCACCAGCCGAGAGATTGTACGCCGTAGAACCGGTTGGCGTGGCGATCACTATTCCGTCGGCCGAGTAGTGCGCCACGGTTTCTCCGTTCGCCTGCACCCACATCGTCACAACGCGCGCAAAGCCGCCTTTATGCAGCACAACGTCGTTCAGGGCGCGCCAGACGGCTTTGTCCTCGCCATTCGGGCCGCGAACGCGTGCGTCGAGTCGCATGCGTGGCTCAACGACATACGCACCCGCGGCGAGACGTCCAAGCGCGTCTTCCATCGCGTCGGCGGGACAGCACGTGAGGAATCCCAGTCGGCCAAGGTTAATGCCGAGAATGGGAACGGGATGATCTTCAAGCAAACGGGCAGCACGCAGCAGAGTGCCATCGCCGCCAAGGGTGAGCATCGCGTCCACTTCACCGGGAACGACGCCCGGCGCCTCGGCTCCTACCGTGTCGTGCAAACTTTCTTCGTAGGAGAGCTCGAATCCGAGCGTCGGCGCGAGCCGTCGCAACGTCGCGAGGACGTCGGAAAGCCCTTCGTACCCCAGATGGCCCGCGACGCCGAGTCGAATCACCCGGCCATCGCCTCGCTCTCGTGCAGCGCCCGCACGCGCTCTGCAACACCCACGGCGTCGAGTCCCAGCGAGGCGAGCTGCTTCGCGCGCGATGCCGCGTAGATAATTCGATCCGGGACACCGTGCGTGTGCACGCGAACGCCGGGATCGTGCTTCTCGATCACTGCACTCATGAATGCGCCGAATCCATTGATGACCGTGCCTTCTTCGACGACGAGAATGTGCCGGTGCTCGGAGAGTATCGCGGCGAGCGTGACTTCGTCGTACGGCTTGAGATATCGGCAGTTGACGACGGTGACGTCGAGCCCTTCCGCGGCCAGCGTTTCCGCAGCGGCCAGCGACGTACTCACCATAGTGCCCACCGCCAGGATTGCGACTTCGCCGCCTTGACGGAGTACCTCCCACGTGGCGTGCGGAGTCGCGGGGATGTCGGCAATATCCGGCACACTCGCCGGCACCACATCGCGCGGATAGCGAAGACAGAACGGCCCTGTGTCCTGTTCCACGCCGGCGCGCAGCAACGCGAGCATCTCGACACCATCTTTCGGCGCCGTGACAGTCATGTTCGGCACGGCGAGCATGTATGCAATGTCGTAGAGCCCGGCGTGCGTCTCACCATCTTCACCGACAAGACCAGCGCGGTCCATGGCGAATACCACCGGCAACGATTGTATTGCGCAGTCGTGAATGATGTTGTCGTATGCGCGCTGGAGAAACGTGGAATAGATCGCGCACACCGGCCGAAGGCCCCGGGTTGCCATGCCGGCGGCGAAGGTGACCGCGTGTCCTTCCGCGATGCCGACGTCGAAAAACCGGCTCGGGTGGGTCTTGGCGAACATGCCGACGCCAGTTCCACTCGGCATCGCCGCCGTGATCGTCACGACTTTCGGGTTTTCGGTAGCGAGCTCCGTGAGCCCCTTCCCGAACACCGCGGTGTATGCGGGATTCGCGGTAGACGCCTTGAGCTGCTTGCCCGTCGAGGGATCGTGTCCCGGCGGGAGGGCATGCCACTTTTCACCCGTTGCGTGCTCGCCGGCGGGGAATCCTTTTCCCTTCTGCGTGATGACATGAACGAGGCGCGGTCCCTCGAATGCACGCACTGCCGTAAAGGTGTCGACCAACGCGTCCATGTCGTGGCCGTCGATCGGACCGAAATAGCGGAAGCCGAGCTCTTCGAACAGCACACCGGGCGTGAGAAAGGACTTCATGCTCTCTTCCCATTTACGCACGATCGTTCCAACCGGTCCAACATTGTCGACAATTTCGCCGAGCTTGGAGCGAACGCGATTGTACAGCGGGTTGCGCTGGATGGACGTGAGATACTTGTGCATCGCCCCGACGTTCGGCGCGATGGACATCTCGTTGTCATTCAGCACGACCACGAAGTCGCGACTCGAATGACCGGCATTGTTCAGCCCTTCGTACGCGAGACCACAGGTCAACGCGCCGTCGCCGAGAATGGCGACGACCTTGAGGTCTTCTTCGCCGTTGATGTCGCGTGCCGCTGCCATTCCGAGCGCAGCCGAAATGGCGGTGCCCGCGTGTCCAGCGCCGAAGGTGTCGTACTCACTTTCCGTCCGCTTCAGAAATCCTGAGAGTCCGCTCTCCTGTCGCAGGCTCTCCATCCGCGTGTTGCGGCCCGTGAGCAGCTTGTGCGGGTAGCCCTGATGTCCCACGTCCCACAC
>JBDTXZ010000542.1:0-3557 GCA_040005935.1 bacterium
TGGGTCCCGGGCGCAAGCGGGCGCGAGACCCTTTCGTGTCGTTCGCGCCGTAGTCTGACCGCGCATCGCCCCCAATGCCCGTCCTCCAGCTCGACGATCAGCAGTTTCCGCTCAACGCGGGTGCCACCCGAATCGGTGCAGGAGCCGGCGCGGACATTACTGTGCCCGGCTACTCCGTAATCGCGGTTGAAGCAGTGATCGACGGTGGAGCGTCGCCAACCATTCGGCGCGCCGAAGAGGACGCGCACGTTCGCGTCAATGGCGTGCTGCTGGGCGCCGAGCCTACGCCGCTGATGCACGGCGACAAGATCGAGGTCGCGGGGCTGGAGCTTCGCTACGGTGATGATGCCAAGGGCGGCGCAACGCAGTTCGTGAGCGCGAGCGACATCGCGGTGGCCGGCGCCAAGCGCGCGGGGGTGGCAAGGGGAACGACAGCCCACGGCGGCCGTCTGGTGTCTCTTGTCGACGGCAAGGAATACTCGGTGGCAGACTCAGGTCTGGTGTTTGGACGCGACGCGACGTCTGACGTCGTCGTCGCGCAGAACGAAGTGTCCCGGCGGCACGCTGAGATCATTCCGAACAGCGACGGCTACATTGTGCGCGACACGAGCGCGAATGGGCTCTACGTCAACGGTGAGCGCGTGCAAGGGTCGCACAAGCTTGCCCGTGCCGACGTGCTTCGCATTGGCAGCGAGGAATTCCGGTTCTACGCCGATATGCTTGCGCTCACTCCGGCTGTTGGTCTAACGCCAATCGTGCCCAACCCGCAGGTTGCGTCGTCTATTGCCGTCCAAACGCCAGTCACACCGCCGGTGGCCGACATGCCCGGGTCCGAGGTCATGGACATGGATCTGTTGCCAGTGATGCCGGCGCCGATCCCGCATACACCCGTCGCTCCAGCTGCCGCAGGCGTGCTACCAGCCATTATGGCTCGGACGCCGGCCGAAGCGCCCTTTGCCCCCCAAACGCCGACCTCAGCGCCGGCGGCCAAAGACCCGAGGCCTGTTGTGGCGATACTGGAGTCCATGAATGAAGGTCCGGGAAAAGGCACCAAATACGAACTACGTTCGGCCTTGGGGCATGTAGGCCGAGGCGCGCACAACGACGTGCGTCTCTCGGACGAGAGTGTGAGCGAGACACATGCGAAGTTGCAGAAACGCGAGGACGGGTGGTATGTGGTGGACATGGATTCCACGAATGGCACATACATTGGCGGGTCGCGCGTGAATGGCGAGCGAAAGGTCGAGGGCTCGCCGGACGTGCGCTTTGGCGGCATGAAATTTCGCTTTACCCCAGCCGTTACTGGCGCCGCGGCGGAGCAGGACGCCAAGGGCACGCGAGCCATTGCGTCAATCGCTCGACCCCAACCTGCGCCCGCGCCGGTCGTGGCCAGGACACCAACCCCCGCATTGCCGACACCCGCAGCAGAGCCGGCTAAAAGCGGCGGCGGGCTGCCATCATGGGTGTGGATCGTGGTCGGCCTCGTTGCCCTCGCCGGCGTGGCGTTCTTTCTGCTGAAGGGGGCCGCGTGAAGCGCCTCCATGCGGCTCGGACGGACGTCGGGATGATTCGTTCCGGCAACGAAGACAATTTCACCGTGGATGCCACTCCCGAACGAGGCATCTACGTTGTGGCCGACGGCATGGGTGGCCACGCCGCCGGCGAAGTCGCGAGCGAAATGGCGGTGCAGATCATTCAGCGCGAACTGCATCCCGTTGTCGATGTGGCGACCGAAGACGTCGCAAAACTCGTTGGCGCCACGCTGCGCAAGGCGAACCGCGCGATTCACGATCGCACGCTGACGGAAGTCGACAAGCAGGGGATGGGCACGACTGCGTCCGTGTTGCTTATCTCTGGCTCGCGGTACCTCATTGGGCAGGTTGGTGACTCGCGCGTGTACCTGATGCGCGACGGCACCCTGTCGCAGCTCACGAAGGATCATTCCTACGTGCAGGAACAGGTGGATGCCGGATTCCTGACGCCGGAGCAAGCGCGGTATCATCCTTACAGCAACGTGATTACGCGCTGTGTGGGAGCGAGCCCCGACGTTGAGCCTGACGTCTATCGTGGTGAGGTTCGCTCGGGTGATTTGTTCCTGGTCGCCAGCGATGGTCTGACGGGGATGGTGGACGATCGCCGTCTGGGGCAATTATTGGGGTCGCGAGCGGAACCAGCTCGCAAGGTGCAATCATTGATCGCCGAGGCGAATGGTCGCGGCGGACTCGATAACATCACGGCGATCATCGTGCAGGTGCTCGAGTCCGGGCCATCCGCTGGCGGCGACGACGACAAGACCGTGGAGATTCGCACGGTTGGCTGACGGCGAGACCGTCGCATCAGTGGCACAGCTCTACCTGGGCAATATTCTGTATGCCATCGAGCTTGCGTCGATGTCGCTCGAACAACAGGGCAAGTCGGACGACGCGAGCTATTACCGCGCGATCGCACGCGCGCTCGCGGAAGCGCACGGCCGCGAGAAGAAGGCAGCGGAAGCGTCGTCTCCCTGACGGCCTCAGCGCAAAAAGCCTGAACGACTGCCGCAAACTCGCACGAGAAGTTGCCGCATCTTAACTACACTCCATGGCAGGTTTCGCGCTGTGGTCATGGCCGCACGGGACGCGGCCACCGCGATAGGAAGGCCAGCGGAACTCGCCCGTCGTGGGGCGTAGTAACGAGAGCAGCGGCCCACACGTGGCCACGATCGCGCGCCCGCTCTTCGACGTTGGTGAACGCGGATCACGTCTTGCCTTAGCCGGTTGCGCCGGCGACGTCTGCGGCAACCGCAGAGTCCCGCTACGCGAGATCACGATCTCTGCTCGGGCGCAACAGCAGTATCCCGACGCAGGGGTACGCTCCTGAAGGTCAGCCAGACCCGCGAGCGATCTATGTCGACAGCACGATTGCGCATGCATGCCTCGAATTACGCCGAGCACACGATGCCGGCTAGCCGGTTGTCCGAGAGGCTTTCGAGACCTACGATTTCGCTCGCCGTCGTCGCGCTGATGTTGGTGCTCAGCCATCCGCACGCGGCAGGGGCGCAAACCTCTCTTGGGACGGCCACGGCCTTCGGTGTTCTCGGAGCCACGACGGTCACGAACACCGGACCTACCACCATTCGCGGTAACCTCGGTGTGGCGCCGGGTTCGGCGATCACCGGTGCGGGGTCGATTACGCTGACCGGCTCCATCCATCAAGGGGATGCGCTGGCCCAGCAGGCGCAGAATGACGCGTCAGCGGCGTTCGTCAGTCGTGCCACCCTGCCATACACCATGGATTTGACGGGTCAGAATCTCGGCGGCCGTACGCTGACTCCCGGCGTATACTATTTCGCTGGCCCCGCGCAGTTGACGGGAGATTTGTTCCTCGATTTTCTCGGCGATCCTCAATCCATGTTCATCTTCCAGATTGGGAGCACGCTCACGACGGCGAGCGCGTCGGTTGTGTCGGGATGGCTTGGCCTTGTCGGCCCAGAGGTATACTGGCTCGTTGGTAGTTCGGCGACACTGGGCACAACCACGTCGTTCGTCGGCAGCGTCATTGCCAATCAGAGTATCACG
>JBDTXZ010000543.1:0-3557 GCA_040005935.1 bacterium
CAGACCGCCTGACTGTTAATCAGGAAGTTGCAGGTTCGAGTCCTGCCGCCCCAGTGATGGAAGTCTTTTAGTACAGTGTCTTATACAAGTGCCGCTTCCAATCACTGGAAGCGGCATTTGAGTTTGCGGCCTCAAGGGTAGAGACACTCTTCCGCCTTTCTCGCCCAGCGGCTTCCAGTCGACGCCGAACGCCGCTTCCGAATGAGCAGTCAGGTCGAGATTGCTACCAGCGCGCGACTTGCGCCTCAGAGAAACACTCTTGACGCGACAGTAAGATGTCTACAGCTTACTCGACAACAAGTTGTGTGCTCGCAAGTTGTAATACAACAAGTTGTAACAGTACAACTATTTTGCGGTTAGAACAAGCCAATGATAAAAGCGTTCCCAAAGCCAGACCAGATAGTCAACCGAGACCAGCAGTGGGCTGAGCTCACGGCGCTCTGGGAGCATGCGAAGCCTCGGCTCGTCTTCGGGCTGGGCCGACGCCGCGCTGGGAAAAGCTGGGTGCTCGCACGCTTCGCGAAAGCTGTGGGTGGGATCTACTACCAAGCGACAAACCGCACCGAGGCCGAGCAACTCGCGGCCTTGAGCCGCATCGTGGGACAACACTTTCAGGAAGCAGCCCTTCGCGGCGTGCCGTTCCCCGACTGGGAGAGCTTATTTCAATACCTCGCGGACAAGGCGAATGGAAACCGATCCTTGCTTGTCCTCGACGAGTTCCCCTACCTCGCCAACGCCGCACCGGCGCTGACGTCAATCATTCAGGCGCTCTGGGATCACGAGTGGCAAGACACTCGCCTCAAGCTCGTGCTGAACGGTTCGCATATTACCGCGATGCGTCATCTCGAGGCGGCAGACCAGCCGCTGTTCGGCCGGCGCACCGAACGGCTGAGCTTTCCACCGCTCACGCACGAATACGTTCGCGCATTCGTCCCCGACTACGCCCCGCGTGAGCAACTGGTCACGCATAGCATCTTTGGTGGGCTTCCGGGCCACCTGGCGTTACTGGAGACAGCCGCCGACCTGGCGACGAACGTACAGCGGCAGATTCTCTCGCCGTCAGGGCGACTCCTTGACGAAGCCCAGCACATGCTCGACGCCTTCTTGCAGGACGCAGACATTCACTACTCGATCATTCAGGCAATTGCGAACGGAGCGCATACCTGGAGCAAAATCGCCAACCGCTTGGGGAAGAGCGCCGGGTCGTTATCTCGTCCCATGAACTGGCTGGAGGAGATGCAGGTGGTCGCCCGCACTGTGCCGATTACGGAAGCGAACCCGCAAAAGTCCAAGCGCTCGCTCTATCGGATCACGGATCCATACGTGGCTTTCTGGCATCGGTTCGTCGCGCCTATCCTGGCCACTGGAGAGTCGACGCTCCTGGAGCCCGAACAATTGTGGCAGACACATGTTGTCCCAGGACTCGACAACTACATGGGGCGACCCTTCGAAGAAATCTGTCGCGGTTGGACAGGTCGGTCAGAGAAGATTCCATTCCGCCCGACTCGTGTCGGCTCGTGGTGGGATGCCGATTCCCGGAATGAGATAGACGTGGTGGCAATAGGGCCAGGCGGAGAGCTCCTGATCGGTGAATGCAAGTGGGGACAAGTCGACGATACAGACCTGGAGACCCTGCGTGACCGAGAAGCTCTTATCCGTAGAGACTTCGGTGCGAGCACTCGAGTACGCCAAGTGTACCATGCCGTATACTCCGGCACCGGCAAGTGGTCGCCCGGGGTGGCGAGCGAAATCGCAGCAGGTCGATTGCTTGGATTCTCCCCAGAAGACTTGATGGCCACCTAATCGGCGACGGCCTCGGATAACTTCCGAGGCCGTTGTGCATCGCTCCATCACGAGCCAGTCGTCCGGCCGCTCCATTTCAAGAGACGCGAGGAAACCCATGCGTTCGATCTTCCCACCCAGATCTGTCTTAGGAGCCATCGTGACGATCGGGCTGGGTTGTTCGAGCGGTCAGACAACGCGTATGCCCAGAGACGTTTCGTCAGGCCGAGCCTCCGGTACCTTCACGATCCTGCATACCAACGACATCCACGGCGACCTCCATGAATTCGTCGTCGATACTGGTGACGCGACATCCCAGACCGGCGACCGCGGCCGCCCGTACCAGGAGTATCCGCGCCACGGCCTTATTGGCGGGGTCGCTCGACTCGCCACCGCCGTCGCCCGCGTCCGCGCCAGTCACCCCGCCGGAACTGTGCTCCTCGTCGACGCTGGAGACACCTTCGGTGATGGCCTCCTCGCCAACCTCACGCGCGGCGCGGCCACCGTGCACATGATGAACATGCTCGGCTATTCGTTCATGGCGCTCGGCAATCACGACTTCGAGTATACACTCGCCAGAACTCGCGAGCTTCAGCAGCTGGCGCATTTTCCGATGCGCGCGGCGAACGCGATCGATACGGCGACGCGCGCTCCCTTTCTGGGCGATCCGTCGCTGGTCGTGAACGTTGGCGGCGTACGGGTTGGATTGCTGGCCATCGGATACCACAATACCGACCAGACGGGCAACAAGGACAACACACGCGGACTCACGTTCGTGAATGGTGTCGAAACCGCGCGCGCGGCCGTTCCGGCGTTGCGCGCACGAGCGGACATCATCGTCGTCGTTTCACATCAGGGCACTACGGTCGACAGCGTGCTGGCCGCCCGCGTGCCCGGAATCGACATCATCATCGGCGGACATTCTCACGACCGCATTGCACCACCCAGGCGCGTCGCCAACACCTGGATCGTCCAGGCGCTCTCGGATGCGTCGGCACTCGGGGAGTTGAACGTTCGCGTGGCTGACGGCCGCGTGGCGGCGGTGACAGGGAACGTGAAGGAACTGTATGCTGACGAATACGCGCCGGATCCACGCTTTACGCACGTGCTCGACAGCCTGCGCGCCCCGTTCCTCGACACCATGCGCGCGGTGATCGGCGTCGCTGCCGAGCGGCTCGCCCGGCAATACAAATCGGAAAGTCCCGTTGACGTTCTCGCGGCGGAGATTTTGCGGCGTGCTGGAAACGCGGATGTCGCGTTTCTCCCCGGTCTCGGTTTCGGTGTCACGATCCAGCCCGGCCCCATCACGCGCGAGATGCTGTTCGGCCTGTTTCCACACCCGACCAGTGTGATTCACGAGCGACTGACCGGTCGTCAGATACTCGCCATCCTCGAGCAAAGCGCGACCAACCTCCGGCCGGCAGACGACATGGATCGCGTCGGTGGGCTCATCCAGACGTCTGGGCTGCGATGGACGGTCGATTTTACGAAATCACCACGCCACCGGATCAGCGGAGTGTACGTGGGCGCGCGTATCCTTGACGAAGCCGCGGAGTACACCGTGATGACGAATGGCGGCCTTCTGCAGGGAACGCACCGGCAGACGACATTTGCAGCTGGCACCGCGATCGTACGCGACACGCGCTCGTTTGCCGCGGTACTCGAAGATGGTGTGAGAAAGCTCGGACCAATTCACGCCCCGGCACTCGGGGCGGTGTCTCTGCTCAAGTAGCACGCACGTATTCGTGATGAATGACGGAAGACCAACCTCATAA